>JAZQWE010000022.1:0-8883 GCA_045632225.1 Eubacteriales bacterium
AGGCGCTTCGCGTGATGAACGAAAAAATACGCGATGGCGAAACATCAAAGTTTTATCTTTGCGCCGTGCACGGCATTATGCGCCGCAAGAGCGATACCTTGCATGCTTGGCTCAAAAAAGACTCAAAAACAAATACAGTAAAAATTTATGAGTCATCAAATAAACCCCGCGATGCAAAAAGTATCGGCACAAAGTATAAGGTTATTGCCGAAAAGGACGGGAATTCGCTTCTTGAGGTTGAACTCCTCACGGGTAGAACTCATCAGATTCGTGCACAGTTTTCCTACATCGGGCATCCATTGCTCGGGGATGGCAAATACGGCGTAAATCGCGAGGATAAAAAGAGCGGATATAAGTATCAGGCGCTTTATTCATACAAACTCCGCTTTGATTTTGCCGACAAGAGCGGCGCGCTTGGTTACCTTTGCGGCAAAGAATTCTCCATACCGAAAAGCGCGGTATGGTTTACAGAAGATTTCAAATAAGAAAGGATATATAATTATGGTACAGATTGAAATGGAAAATGGCGGCATTATCAAGGTAGAACTTGATAAAACAGCAGCTCCCGAAACAGCGGCAAACTTTGAACGCCTTGTAAAGAAAGGTTTCTACGACGGCCTTATTTTCCACCGTGTTATTAAAGGCTTTATGATTCAGGGCGGCGATCCCACAGGCACAGGTTGCGGCGGTAGCGGCGAAAACATCGTTGGTGAGTTTGCAATGAACGGCCACAACAACCCCATCAGCCATGTTCGTGGCGTAATTTCCATGGCTCGCTCGCAAAATCCCAACTCCGCTTCTTCCCAGTTCTTCATCATGCATGCAGATGCACTCTATCTCGATGGCAACTATGCCGCATTCGGTAAGGTTGTTGAGGGCATGGAAGTTGTGGACGAAATTGCTGATGTTGCAACTGATTACTCCGACCGTCCCCGTATGGACATGGTAATGAAAAAGGTTACCTGGATTGACTAAAATAAAAAAATACGAGAACATTTCGGTGTTTCTCGTATTTTTGTTTTTATATGCTTTTTTGCAAAATTAAACCGTGCTGTTTCCTTGGCACAGATTTTCCCTTGCCGCAATTGTTGCAAGCGTGTCGCCAAGTTGAACAAAGATGCTTGCAACAAGTGCAATTTCGTCAACTGTCAGCCCGCATGTAATGGCGCTTGCAAGCGCTGTTATAGCACTTGTCATCTCAAGGGAATTCATTTTACTTGTGTTGTGCATCCGCTTTTGTTTTATGCACCGTATTAAATGGGTGCTTTGGTGGAGCGTAGAGCGAATAGAGTTTTAGCGGAGCGTTGCCCGTGTTAACAATGTTGTGCCATGTGCCGGCAGGAACAATGATGGCGTAGTTTTTATCAACGCAGGCTATTTTTTGCAGACTGTTTTGACAAGACCCCATATAGACCGCCGCTCTTCCGCTTTCTATTCGGATAAATTGATCAACATCCGAATGCATCTCCACGCCTATGTCGCCGCCGATAGGTATGCACATCAGCGTAAGTTGCATATCCTGTCCCGTCCAAAGCGTTGTACGGAAATTAGGATTCATATTTGTTGCATGGTTGATATTAAAAACAAAAGGGTCGCATCCGTAGTCGCGAATTTCAGGATGCTTGCCGCGTATATGTTTTTGCATAAGATACCTCCTAAGGTGGGGTTCAGTATCAGTATATGCAAAAATTATTCGTTTGGATATAGCGTTAGTTTGTTCTCGCTTTTGCGATAAACGCCGAGAAATATTTCCCTTGCATCTTTGTGCCCCTGCGACTTTAACTCCTTGTCAAGCCATTTCCCGTCAAGTCCCATTCGCTTTAAATTTTCGCCCATAATGCGCCCGTCCATGATTATCTCTGTGCCAAGTTCGGTTGCTTTTGCCGCAATTTTTAAATCGGAGGGTGTTGCGGGGCGATTTTTTGCTTTTGGGAGGATGGAAAGCTTTCCATTGTACTCAAATACCACCGTTTGTATTTCGTCAAGGTCGAAGTATCCTTGCTCGCGACAAAGCAACATGAATTCCGAAAGGTCAACTTTTGCGCGCTTTAAATTTTTTCGGTACAGTTTGCCGCCATCCATCAAAATTGTCGGCGTGCCGTTTATATACTTTCTTGTTTTAGGAAATTTGTGTATGAAAAGCGTTAATAAAATTGACACGCATCCGTAAATCACAAGTGCGACTAACGGTTTCCAGGGGTCTTCAAGGTTGGTGGCAAGTTCTGCACCGATAGAGCCGATGGTTATTCCCGAAACATAGTCGAAAAAGTCAAGCTGCGCAACTTGCTTGTGCCCCATAATTTTTGTAATGATAAATAGCGCCACAACTGACAATACCGAAGTACCTATTATTTTTATAATATCCATTTTGCACCTCCGAAATCTTTCCAATTAGTCTTCCCGAAATAAAAGGCGGTATACAAACAAAAAGCAGGTAGCGTAAAGGCTACCTGCTTTTATATTTTATTTTCCCGTTTCGTATCTGCCCACAAACAAAAGCTCACCGTTTGTGTTATCGCGAATTGCAAAGTAGAAGGGGATATCCGCGGTGAATTCAATTGTTTCGGGAGGAGTAAGGAGAGCACCCGTGGTGTTCATGATAAGCGCGGTGACAGCCGCCGCCTCGGTGCCGTTTTCATCAATGCTGATGTATGTTTTTTGAAGCGTGTCGGTTAAGACAAGATTGCCGTCTATGGTGGAAAGGTCAATCATTTTGCCAAAATCCGCCGCATCGCCGTTGAATGCATCAACCATGCCGAGCGCCTTTAAAATATCATTCATTCCGAGCGAATACTCAAATTCAAACTTCGGGAGCGCAAGGTCAACTCTCTTGTGCTCAAATGTTGCCTCGTTTAAAAACTTTTCAACATTTACACCGTCGCCAAGCATGATGTACATGCTAAAGTCGTATAAATCATCCGAAACAAATTCTTCGCCGCCCCATCTGCCATAGTCAATTTTAAGTGCGCGGGTACCGTTAGTTTCAGCGTAGCCGTAGTAGGCAGTATTGTGCATGAAATCAAGTGCTGTTTTTGTGCCGTCTGCATTATTAAAGTCGCGCTCTTGGGTGAGATACTCGTCAAAGGTCAGCTCCCATCCTGCTTTGAAATAAACCGCATTTACAAGCGCGGTTGCAAAATCTCTGCTGTCTTCGGTTAAAATCATGGGGATTTTTTCTTTTGTCTTTTCATTTACCCAAGCGTTAACTTCTTCAACCGAGTTTTCGCGTGTAACCTCGCGAATTTCTGCTGAGTAAAAGTTTTGCATTGCATCGCGGTAGGGGGCAAGAAACTCTCCGTCACCGCCGAAAACAGTTTGATTTATCCAAAGCGAGTTTGCGCTTTCAAGTGACATTATGCCCGCATAGGTTGCATAACGCGCAAGCAAGTCTTTAACTTCGGCATTGTACTTGTCAAGATCATCAATGTTAACTGTATCAAGTATTTGCGCCTTTGTCTGTCCGTTTGCACCGTTTGCAAGGAGTGCAAGGCACATCTTGGCAGAGTAGGGGGAAATCATTCGGTTGCCGTCAGCTTCGGTAAGGAGCATGAGATTGTCTGCAAACGAAAGGCCACCGTCAGGCTCATATTCAATCACATTGGCATCTTTTGTGGTTTCGGTCGGACAGTATGTGCTTTCGGGTGCACATCCAAAAAGGCAGAAGAGCGCAAGCAGAAGAGAAAGTATGCTCTTAATTTTCATCATTTTTCTCCTTTTTTGCCGCAAGCTTCTTTTTTCTTTGCTTTGCCGCGACAACAAAACCTATAACAAATACGGCAATGATAACAAGATAAGGTGCAAACAGAATAATGAAGAACAACGAGCCTTCAAGGAACTCTGTAAACATTTCGCCCGACTCTTTAACAGTTTCTGAAAGTCGGTCGCTAAAGGTTTTGGGAGTGGGGGAGGTGTATTTTGTAACCTCGTTTAAATTGAGGTAGAAGGTTGCATATTTTACATCGTTGTCAATGGTGTTTTGCGCGTTTGTAAGTGCCTCGATGTTGTACTGAACATCGCAAAGGCGCGCCTCAATCTCAAGCATTTCGCCAACATTTTCCGCTTTTTCAAGCATTGCAAAAAGGCGCTCTTCCTGAATACGGTAGGATTTCAAGCGGTTTTCGTTGTCATAGTAACGCTCGGTAAGATTTTGTACGGAGTTATGTATGTTTGCAACATTGTAGGTGTCGGAAAGACCGGAAAGAAAAGCATCATAATTAACTTGGGGAATGCGCACGGTCATGCTCATTGAGCGGTAACCTTTGTTGATGCTGTTGAGGTTGTATGCGCTTTCCGAAACGATAATGCCGTCAAAAGACTTGATTGTGGTGTGTAAAGTATCGGTCGCTGTGTCAAAATCCTCGGTTTCAAGTGTTACATTGGAGGTGTAAACAAGTTTTTCTTCGGCAAAAGCAGAACTACCGCTTGCAGTACCTCCCGCTGTAACAGCGGAATCAAGCATTACGGATTCTGTTACAATTTCGTTTTTGGAGTAGAAGATGCCTGCATCGTCAGTGGCGGAGTATTTGAAATCGCCGTTCATCTGCGGCATACTGTACTCCATCTCAATGAAATCGGCGGTTGCCTTGCTGCTGCAAGCGCAAAGTATAACCGAAACTACAAGCAAGAGTGAAATCAAAGATAACTTTTTCATGGCAAAATCTCCTTTATTTCTTGAAAATCAGGAATTTTGAGAGAACATAGTTCGCAATTACAACAAATACCGCAATGCCGATTTTTACAATCCAGTCATTGAAGCAAAGAACATCTACCAAAAGTGCAAATCCGCCGATTTCAAAGAGTCCCGAAAGCACTCTTGCGCCGAGAAAGGTCATAAATTCGCGCAAAATATGCTCGCCGCTCTTGTGCTCAAATACCCAAAACTTGTTTGCAAAGAATGCAAAAACAACCGACACGGCCCATGCAACGGTATTTGCAATGCTTAGGTTGAGCGCGGCAAAACATACGGTTAAAACACCGTATGTCACCCAGTTTACCAGTGTGGTAAGTCCGCCTACAAAAATGTAAATAATCAACTGACGGTATTTATTGAAAAGTTCTCTTAAATTTTCCATCTGCATATTTGTCGGTTTTAAATTGACAATTCCTCATCTGTTTTGATTTTTTGCTCAAATTCATCAAGCGATGAAATAATATTGAGCGCGTCAAGAAGGGCATTTGCGCTCATGCCGCTTGGGAGACCGTAGAGTTTGGCTACCGCATCGCGCATTTGCGCAGAATTTTCGCCGCCCGAGAGACCGTAAAGGTAGAAATCTTTTTTTGCTATTGGGGTGCGAGTTACTTTTGCGGCATCTTCGTATTTTTTGAAAAGGTTCCGCAAAATATCGGCATCAACGCCCTCAACTCCAAGCGTTCCTTCTTTTGAGCCTTCGCGCTTGCGCTTTTCTTTTCCCGAAATTTTGGGAATATATAGGTTTATTACTTTTTCGGGGGGCAAAAAACTCTTGATATATGAACGGATAACCTTGCCCGCACCGTCGCTGTCGCAAAGGAGAATAACTCCGTTTTTGCAAAGCGTTTTTATAAGCGCTTTTTTTTCTTCGCTGTTAAAAATTCCAAAACCGCCCGTGGTTATGATTTTTGCATCAAGCAATGAGTCAAGTTTGATTTTGTCGTACTTGCCCTCGACCACAACGGGTAGCGCAATCCTTATCTTTTCACTCATGCGCGCTCACCCCTTGCGGCCTCGCAAATGAGTGACTTTAGTCTGTCATAGTTTGAGGTTTCGCTTTTGATTTTAAGGTCAGCATCACGGCAAATAGAAAGCACATGACTGATTTTTTTAAGAGTTGTGCCTTTTGCCGCGTTTGCATAAATTGAGGCACGGTATTCGTTCATCTTCAGTTTTTTTGCAAGGTCTGTGTAGGGAACACCGCCGTCAAGCGCGGCTTTGACTTTGTAAAGATCGATATAGGTTGAGTAAATTCCCGCAAATGCAATCGCAGGTCGAATATGCTTTTGCTCCATAAGATGCAAAATGCCGAGCGCCGCATCGGTTTTACCCGCAAGCACCGCATTTGAAAGCGCAAAAGGCTCAAGTTCGCGACTCTCACAGCACACATTTTTTACATCGTCCACGGTTATAGTATCACGGGCGTTTGTGTGCAGGTATGCACAGAGTTTGTCAATTTCTCCCGACATTGTCATCATGTCCGAGGAGCATTGCTCAATAAGCGCATAAACAGCGGGCGTTTCAATGGAAAGACCGTCTTTTTCAAAGTGCTTTGCCGCCCAGTTTGCAAGTTCTCTCTGTGTGGCTTTGGGGAGATATGCGCATTTTGCCGCGGCGAAAAGTTTTTTGTAAAGCGGAGAGGGTTTGGTGATTTTTGCACCTTTTGATGTGCCGTAATCAAGCGCGCCGCAGGCAACATTCATCAAAACCACGGCATGGTCATACTCGTTTGCCGAGGCAAAAAAGTCGAGTAGAGCATCAACTTCTGCGGCTTTAAGTTCGGTGAAATTAAACTCGGTTAGTTCAATCAGCTTTTTCTCTTCAAATACCGGGGGAGTGGCGAGAGCGTTGAGCATTTCGTCATCCGAGAGATTTTTTGGGGTAAAAACGGCATGGTTAAAAAGAGCATACGGGCTGTCGCCAAGTATACTCTCACGGATTTTACAAGCATAAAAACGCTTGAGATAATCCTCTTCACCAAACAGAATGTATATACCGCTTGGGTCTTTGTATTCTTTCTTAATTTCAACCTCTGCCACTTTTAAAACCTCATAAAATGCTTATTGTGATGATTGTTTTTTCTGCAAGCACGCCGTTCATTTCTACAAGATACTCTGCATGCATACTACCTCCGTTATAGGAAAGCGTATTTTCAAGTGAGAGTGTGCTTACGCAAAGTTCAATGGGGAAGTACGGTGTTTCATATACGCAAAGATGTCTGCGACCTTCTTCAAATACAAGCGCTGTAGAAACCGCACCCTCGCGCAAAATGCTGACAAGAGAGGGGTTGTTTTTGTCAAAAAATACCTTTGTGCGTGAGCCTTCAAGCCCCGTGATTTCGGATTCTTCGTATTCGATTTCAATTCGGGAACCTTTGTCTGCAACTGTGCAATCGGTGGTCAGCGTAGTGGTTTCGCCGTTTTCACCGTCGCTAAAAGTGTCACCGCCGTTTTCCTCAAACTGAACAACTTTTGATACTATTTTTGCTTTTGCAAATCGTTTTTTTATGCTTTTCATATTAACTCCGGGTAAATGTTTTATACTATTCTACCATTATTTATTTACAAAGTCAAATGGTCATCGGTAAAAAATAAGTGTTGCCAATACTTTGGCAACACTTAAAATCAAATATTCAAAAGCAACAGCCATGCAAGAGTGTAATAACTCAAAACCGCAACAAGGTCATTTACCGTGGTGATCAGCGGGCCTGAGGCAACTGCAGGGTCAGCGCCGAATCGGTAAAGACAAATGGGAATCAAAGCACCCGTTAAACCCGAAATTGTCATTGCAAAGCACATTGCAAGCCCCACACAGCCTGCACACGCAAGGGAAAAGGGAATGCCGTATGATGCAAACACAAGCATGTATACACTTACAATCACAAACGAAACAATACCCAAAACAATTCCGTTTAAAAATGCAACTTTTACTTCTCTGAAAACGGTTAAAAAATGCTCTTTGTTACTGTTATCTCCCTTTATGCCGAGATAGCGAACAGTAACCGCAAGCGATTGTGTTCCCACATTGCCCGCCATGCCTAAAATCAGCGATTGGAATGAAACAATCATTGGCAATGCGTCGACAACGCTTTCAAATGCGCCAACCACAGCGGAAACTATAAGTCCCATAAAAAGGAGCACGATAAGCCAAGGGGAGCGCTTTTTAAGGCTTTTTAAAATTGTTTCGTCGGGTTCTTCCTCTTCGCTCAGCGCCGCAAATTTTGCATAATCATCCCCGCGCTCTTCATCTACAAGGTCGATGATGTCTTTGGTTGTGATTACGCCGAGCAAAATGCCGTTTTGAGAGGATATAACGGGTATCAAGTCCTCTGAATATCCGCGCAAATATTCAATCTTTTCGGAAATAATGTCGGTATCGTAAACGAAGGGAAATGATTTATAGATAAGGCTTTCAAGGTCAACATCGCTTCTTGCTATGATAAGATCTTTTAAACTTATTATACCGCAAAGAGAGCCAATATCATTGATTATAAATATTGTATATACATTGTTGCTTTTCGCGGCTTCGGATATCAAGGTTGTCATTGCTTCTTTTATCGTTTTGCCGCGAGGTATAACGATAAAATTAGTGCTCATCCGGCTACCGAATTGGCTATCATCATACGGGGGTATGTGACTGATATCCTTTTTATTCATGCAACCTTCCTACTCAACAATTTCCATGTAAATGCGTCTGCGAAGTACATTTGCATCGGTGATACGAATGCGTAGCATTTGTCCGAGTTTGTACTGTTTTTTGCCGCATCCGAGTGTGAGAGTTTCTTCGCGGAATTTAAATCCGTCACCAAGTACTTCAATCGGGATAAAGCCCTCACAGGTGTTTTCAAGTTCGCAGAAAAGTCCAAACGATGTTACCGAACTGATAACAGCATCAAACTCTTTGCCAACTTCCTTTTCCATAAAGATTACTTTGTATAAATCCTCAATATCACGCTCTGCGTTCAGCGCTTTGAGTTCTCCGTCGCTTGATGCGGCGGCACTTTCTGCGGCAAACTTTGTGTAGCGTTTTACCGCCGCCTCGCTACCGTGCTGTGCCGCATATTTCAGTATACGGTGAACAGAAAGGTCGGGATAGCGTCTTATCGGGGAGGTGAAGTGGCAATAATAGGATAGTCCAAGTCCAAAGTGGTCACCGCGAAGGTCGCTGTACTTGGCTTTCATCTGCGCACGGAG
>JAZQWE010000023.1:0-2263 GCA_045632225.1 Eubacteriales bacterium
TAGTTTTCCTCACATGAAAATGCAAGCATTTTCATGTGTTAACAAAACCGTTCGCTCGCGCCACGCTCGACCGCGTGCGGTTTTTAAGGAGTTTTTGGGTCGGCGCGTGTCCGCCCCAAAAACATAATTTTAATCGTATAAACTATAATTTATTTAAACAAATCTGTGAATTTTTTAAAGAAACTTTCGCGTTTGGAGGTGACTTTGTCACCGTATGACTTTGCAAGTTCCTCGAGGAGTTCGCGCTGTTTTGCATTGGGATTTTTAGGTACATCAACATTTACGGTGATGTAAAGATTGCCGCGATATGTCGAATTAACTCTTGTCACACCCTTGCCGCGAAGAGTGAATGTGGTATTTGTCTGTGTACCCTCGGGAATTGTGAACTTTTCCTTGCCGTCAAGCGTGGGGATTTCAATCTCAGCGCCAAGCACAGCCTCCCAGAAATTGATAGGTACATCGCAATAAATATCGCTGCCGTCACGCTCAAATACCGCATGAGGCTTAACCGTAACCGCGATTATAAGGTCGCCCGCGGGGCCGCCGTTGCGTCCCTCGTTACCCATACCCGCAATAGATATGTTCTGCCCGTTATCAATGCCCTGCGGAATTGTAACGGAGAATTTCTTTGAAATCTTTACATAGCCGGTTCCGCGACAGTTTGTGCAAGGATCCTTGATGATTTTTCCGCTTCCGCGACACTCATCACAAGTTTGCATTGATTGCATCATGCCGAACATTGTTCTCTGCTGAACACGAATCTGTCCGCTACCGCCGCACTTTTTACATGTTTCGGCGCTTGTGCCCTTTTTGGCGCCCGAACCCGAGCAATCCGCACATTTTTGTACTCTGCCAAAACTAATATCTTTTTTGCATCCGCGCACCGCTTCTTCAAAAGAAATGGTGAGGCGTACATACACATCCTCGCCGCGTTGCGGAGCATTTCTGCGGTTTGACGAGCCGCCAAAGCCACCAAAGCCGCCGCCACCGCCGCCAAAGAATGACGAGAAAATATCACCAAAATCAAAACCCTCAAATCCCGCGCCGTAGCCACCGCCGGCACCGCCGTTTTCAAATGCGGCGTGACCGTATTGGTCATACTTTGCCTTTTTATCCTCATCGGACAAAATAGCATAAGCCTCATTTATTTCTTTGAACTTTTTTTCAGCCTCGCTGTCGCCCGGATTTACATCGGGGTGATATTTTTTTGCAAGCTTGTAGTATGCCTTTTTTATCTCGGAAGCGCCCGCGCTCTTTTCAACGCCAAGCACCTCATAATAATCTCTTTTTTCAGCCATAAAATTATCCTGTAAAGCGGAAAATCTGAGCCGCAAAAGCGGCTCAGTTCCCGTAAGTTTTAGTTATTGTCGCCGGTCTTATCTTCAAAATCAGCGTTGTAGTAGGTGTTGCCGTCAGCACCCTGTGCACCTTGGGTGGGGTCAAAACCTGCGCCGCCCTGTGCGCCCTGAGTCTGGCTGTAAATCTTCTGCGCGATTTCGCCGAACGCCTTTTCAAGCGCCTCGCTGTCAGCCTTGATTGCCGCAGTATCGCCTGTAGCAACGGTTGCCTTGAGCTTTTCAATAGCCGCAGTAACGGGAGCCTTTTCAGCATCGGTTACCTTGTCGCCAAGTTCGTTAAGGGTCTTTTCGCTCTGGAAAATAAGGCTTTCTGCATGGTTCTTGGTTTCAACAGCCTCTTTCATTCTCTTATCTTCCTCTGCAAACTTTTCCGCATCTGCAACAGCGCGGTCAATGTCCTCTTGTGACATATTGGTGGAAGAAGTGATGGTGATGTGCTGTTCCTTACCGGTGCCCTTATCGGTTGCGGTAACATTTACGATACCGTTTGAGTCAATGTCAAATGTAACCTCAATCTGGGGAATACCTCTGGGAGCGGGAACGATGCCGTCAAGGTTAAAGCGACCGAGAGTGGTGTTACCTGCCGCCATGTCGCGTTCACCCTGAAGTACATGAATTTCAACCGAGGTCTGATTATCAGCCGCGGTGGAGTAAATCTGGCTCTTCTTTACAGGGATGGTTGTATTGCGGTCAATAATTCTGTTGAATACGCCGCCCATGGTTTCGATACCGAGAGAAAGGGGAGTTACATCAAGGAGAACGATGTCCTTAACATCGCCGCCAAGTACGCCGCCCTGAATAGCCGCACCGAGCGCTACACATTCGTCGGGGTTGATGCCCTTGAAGGGTTCTTTGCCCATGAATGCCTTAACTGCATCCTGAACTGCGGGGATACGGGTGGAACC
>JAZQWE010000024.1:0-2164 GCA_045632225.1 Eubacteriales bacterium
CCTACAAACTTGTAGTCATAAACAGAGTCTTCTCTCAGTCGGCCGATGTTGATACCCATGCCCTTGTCTCTGTCCACGTCAGCCTTAACCTGAGGACGGTTGTCTTCTTCGAAGTACTTGATAAACTGTTCCGGTGCCATAGGCAGCTTTTCTTCCTGTGGGAAGCCCTTGTAGTTCACCAGCTTTTCGATCAGCTGTTCCTTAGTTGGTTTCTTTCTGAACTTGACAAATGCAGCTGCAGTATGTCCGTTCAGTACCGGCACACGGAGGCACTGACATGTAATCTTAGGTTCTTCTGCTTTTACAATAACGCCGTTTTCCACTTTACCAAAGATACGAAGAGGTTCCTGTTCACTCTTTTCTTCTTCGCCACCGATATAGGGAATTACATTATCAACCATTTCGGGCCACTCGTTAAATGTTTTACCCGCGCCGGAAATAGCCTGATATGTGCAAACAAACACCTGGTCAATGCCGTACTTGCGAAGGGGAGTAAGCATACCGATATAACTCTGAATAGAGCAGTTAGGTTTAACAGCGATAAATCCGCGAGTTGAACCAAGACGCTTTTTCTGTGCTTCAATAATTGCAAGATGTTCGTCATTGATTTCCGGAATTACCATGGGGACATCATCAGTGCCTCTGTGCGCGGAGTTGTTAGAAACAACCGGAACATCAGCCTTTGCGTACTTTTCTTCAAGAGCCTTGATGTCTTCTTTTTTCATATTTACTGCGCAGAAAACAAAATCAACTGTGTTAACAATTGTATCAAAATCAGCCTCTGCGTCATATACAGTCATTTTTGCATACTTCTCAGCCATGGGGGTCTGGAGTTTCCATCTGCCGTCAAGCGCTTCTTCATAGGTTTTGCCTGCAGAGCGAGCACTTGCCGCCAAAAGTACCACTTCAAAGTAGGGGTGATTATCGAGCAGTGTAAGGAAACGCTGTCCTACCATGCCGGTAGCACCGATAATACCAACTTTAAGTTTTTCGTTCATTGTGATTCACCTCTGTTTAAATGTCGGTAAATTATATCAACCGATTTGCACAATTATAACATCTATTTTTTTACAAGTCAATAATTTTATATTATACTTGTATATTTTCGCCTATCTGTTCAATAATTTTGACAATTTCCAAATAAAATATAGTGAAAATTAAGCATTTTTTGAATATTTATGCAAACTACAGTTCGAATATAACAATGATTTTTGTTTAAACTAATTTACACACATTCATAATGTGTGGCGACAACACAAATTTTAAAAGGGGCAAAAAACAATGAATTATCAAAATCAAAATAAAAACGAACCGCAGAATAACAACAAAAATAATAACGAAAACAAGCAAAACACAAATAAGCAGAATAAACAGTCAAACAATAACAACCAAAATCAGCAGAAAAAGGAAAAGAAGTACGATTTCTAAAAAAATCATTTGCGGGAGAGTTTTTCTCCCGCTTTTTGTATTGCTAATTGACAATAGTTATAGTATAATATTTTTGTAACAAATCTTTGAAAGGCACGGTTTTTTAAAATTGCCAATTTCTAAAAACAGATACATAGAATTACGCGACAGACTGTTCGCTAAATATTATTCAATGCTCAACGATAAACAGCGAGATGCTGTTTGCACAACCGAGGGACCATTACTTGTACTTGCCGGCGCGGGAAGCGGAAAGACAACCGTTTTGGTTCGTCGAATTACTCATATTTTAAAATACGGTAAAGCTTGTGAGTGTGACACGGTTCCAAGCGGTCTTCCCGAGATTTTTGAAAATTTATGCATAGAAGCTGAAAATTACAGCAGGGAAGAACTTGGTGACTTTTTGGAGATGTTTTCTGTTTCTCCGTGTCCACCGTGGGGCGTTCTTGCGATTACATTTACAAATAAGGCCGCAAAAGAAATTAAAGACCGTTTACTTGCCGCGTTTGATAACCCCGAGGTTGCGGGTAGTATTTGGGCCGGAACTTTTCACTCTGTTTGCATGAGAATATTGCGTTCACATATCGCAACTCTCGGCTATAAGAGCGGTTTCTCAATTTACGATACCGACGACCAGAAGAAACTTGTTTTAAAATGCATGAAGGAACTTAATCTCGACGAGAAAAAGTATCCCGCAAAAAGCATTATGAACATGATTGGAAGAGCTAAGGACAAACTC
>JAZQWE010000025.1:0-1842 GCA_045632225.1 Eubacteriales bacterium
ACGCGGTCGAGCGTGGCGCGAGCGAACGGTTTTGTTAACACATGAAAATGCTTGCATTTTCATGTGAGGAAAACTTTAATTTATTTACTAAAAAGGAGGCAGGCATGGACAGAGTAATACTACATTCAGACTTAAACTCATTTTTTGCATCGGTAGAAACTGTGCTTAATCCCGCGCTTGCCGACTTTCCGATGGCGGTTTGCGGTGATCCTGACCGCCGCCACGGAATTATACTTGCAAAAAACGAAAAAGCAAAAAAGTTCGGTGTTGCAACCGCCGAAACTATATGGGCGGCAAAGCAAAAATGCCCCGAACTTGTGCTTGTGCCTCCACACCATGACTTGTATGAAAAATATTCGCGCGAAGTTAACGAAATTTACCGCGAATACACCGACCTTGTTGAACCGTTTGGCATTGATGAATCATGGCTTGATGTAAGCGGTAGTGAAAAACTTTTCGGTGACGGAAAAACCATTGCCGAAACGCTTCGCGCACGAATCAAGCGCGAAACGGGGCTCACCGTATCCGTTGGGGTATCGTTTAACAAAACTTTTGCAAAACTTGGCAGCGACCTTAAAAAGCCCGATGCTGTGAGCGTTATTGACCGCGCACATTTTAAAGAAATTGTTTGGCAACTCCCCGCGCGTGATCTTTTATATGTAGGCAAAAGTGCTGCAAAGGTACTTTTTGATATGAAAATAAAAACCATCGGCGACATTGCAATGGCAAGTCCCGATTTTCTTGAATACAAACTTGGCAAACTCGGCAGAATGTTATATGCATACGCAAACGGCAATGATGACGAAGATGTGCGTAGCGTTTATGACGAGCGGCAGGTTAAAAGCGTTGGCAACGGTATGACATTTTCCCGCGACCTTTACGGCACAGAGGATATTTTGCAAGGGCTTGATGCTGTGTGCGACCTTGCCGCGGCGCGAATGCGTGCAAAGCATGTAAAATGTACAACTGTGCAACTTTCAATCAAGGACGAAAATTTTGTTACCGTTCAGCGGCAAGCACCTCTTGCCGTTCCCACCCAACTTGCAAGGGAACTTAGGCAGGCAAGCGCAGAACTCTTAAAAACATCGTGGAATCCGCGTCTTGGAATCCGTGCCCTCACTGTTACGGGAACGGGACTTGTACCCGAGGATACAGCAGCGCAGATAAGTTTTTTTGACGATGTCACGGTTGACGAAAAAAGCGAAAAGCGCGAACGCGTTATGGATGATATTCGCAGAAAATTCGGTCACGGCTCAATAAAAAGCGCGGGCGTGATTGCAAATAATATCGGTATAGATAACGATAACAGCTAAAATCTGCATTCTTGTTGCATTTTGTCCGTGCTTGTGATATTATAATTAAATATATCTGCACTTACACAAGGATTTTACCTATGATTATAAAGTGGAAACTTAATTATCCCTGTTTTTCGGGCGATGAGCCGCGAAACGCCTATGTATATCTGCCAAAAGAAGCACGCAAAAACACCGATCGCCGTTTTCCCGTGCTTTACATGTTTGACGGGCACAATGTCTTTTTTGACTATGATGCAACATACGGCAAAAGTTGGGGTATGAAGGAGTATATGGATAAAACCAAGACTCCTATGATA
The DNA here is from genome assembly GCA_045632225.1 of Eubacteriales bacterium. Classification (GTDB taxonomy): domain Bacteria; phylum Bacillota; class Clostridia; order Oscillospirales; family CAG-272; genus UMGS902. The sequence continues at coordinate 1,613 of JAZQWE010000025.1, forward strand.
ATCGCCGCTATTGAGTGCAATCACGCACCAAACGGCGGCAGACTTTCCGAATATTCGCCGTTTTCGTTTTCCAACCCGACTCTCGGAAAAATAACGGGGCGGGGAAGAGAAACAATGGAGTGGCTTGTCAATGTGTTTAAACCCGAGATTGACCGCCGCTTTCCCACTATCCCTGACAGAGAACACACCTTTATTGCGGGTAGTTCCATGGGCGGGCTTATGAGCCTTTA
>JAZQWE010000026.1:0-1115 GCA_045632225.1 Eubacteriales bacterium
ATCACCGGTGTTGCGGGCAAGAAGGGACTTTCCGTTATCAATATCGAAAAAGACATGATGAATGCTGAAATCGGTTTTGGTAGAAAAGTGCTTTCTGTTCTTGAAGATTGCAAAATTCCTTTCGAGCATCTCCCTTCAGGCATTGATACCATGAGCGTTGTTGTTAACACCTCTTGTATCGATAAAATGCGCGACAAAATTGTGCGCGAAATTTGCCTTAAAACCACTCCCGATGCTGTTGCAATCGAAGACGGTCTTGCGCTCATCGCGATTGTTGGTCGCGGTATGATTCGTTCCAAGGGTACTGCTGCAAGAGTGTTCAACTCTCTTACCAATGCAAACATCAATGTACGCATTGTTGACCAGGGGTCAAGTGAACTTAACATTATCATCGGCGTTGACGAAAATGACTACGAAAACGCACTTCGCGCAATTTACAGTGAATTTGTAAAATAAATAAAAAATCGGTCACGAGTAAAATCGTGACCGAAGTTGTTTATGCCATTGTTTCGGAGAGTTTTTTTCCGCCAAGAACATGAAAATGAATATGTTTCACAGATTGGCACGCATCTTCACCACAGTTATTAACAATGCGATAACCGTTTGTAATACCTGCCGCTTTTGCAATGGCGGGAATTGCCTCAAAAATCTTTGCAACAGCAGCGCTGTTAGCACTACCGATTTCATCCGCGCATGCCGCGATATGCTCCTTAGGGATAACAACTACATGCACGGGTGCCTGAGGGTTAATATCATAGAAAGCGAAAACACTTTCATCTTCATATACTTTCTTTGACGGAATATCTCCGCACGCTATTTTACAAAACAAACAATCCATAATAAATCGTCCTTTCATTGTTATATTTTGAGTTTAACACACCAAATAAAAAAAATCAAGGAGGTTAAAAAACTTATGTCAAAACTTCCGCACTACTCCGAATTTGATACTGACATGTGGCATTATCTTGCTCTGCAAGAAAAGCCAATTGTTATGTACGGCATGGGCAATGGCGCTGACAAAATACTTTCGGTATTTGGAAAGTTCGGCATTGAAGTTGCTGACTTTTTTGCAAGCGACGGTTTTGTACGAGGACAAGTTTTTCACGGCAAAACTG
>JAZQWE010000027.1:0-4430 GCA_045632225.1 Eubacteriales bacterium
ATTTTGAGGTGCGCCGAAGTGACGGCAAGACCAAACTTTCGCCCGAGGGAGTGCTTGGCATTGTGAATAAGGTTGGTACTTACACAGTATCAACTCTTGAGCGCGACCTTGATACCTTGATGGCGCATTGCATAATGTCAACCCCCGAACATTGGCGCGACTTGGCGAAGAAGGATAAATACTTCTCGATACTCTTACATAATATGGCTGAAAAGTTGAGGAAGATATGAACAAAAAGCAATTCAAACAATTTTCAAAGCGGTGTATCGGTGCGATGATCGTGCTATGGTTTATCGGTGCGATTTTCGGTTTTGCCGTGTGCATAGTTCAACTTTGCAAAGGCGACATTGTAAGCCTTGGCGATGTGCTTGCATACATAGGCGCACCGATGACGGGCGGTATCGTTTCATACATGATAAAATCCGCTTTGGAAGATAAAAGAAATAAGAAGGAGAATACCTATGAAGAATTTGAAGACGAAATTGACAAGCCGTAAATTTCTCATCGCGGTATCGGGAGTTATCAGCGGTATTGTGCTTGTTGCAAGCGGCAATGCAACCGAGGGTATGGGTGCGATTGTTGCATCCGTACTTGGCTACCTCATTGCCGAGGGCTACATAGACGCAGGGGCAATCAAAGAAAAACTTGAGCAAAGCGAAAAAAATCCCGATTAACTTCGGGATTTTTTCAATGTTTTAATAATTTTCACAAAATATTCCTATTTTTATCAATTCTAATGTTTATCATAGGTAGTGCGAATATAATAAACTGGTAAAAATATCATGAGGAGATTTTCAGCATGGAAGAAAAGGTTGTAAACACCGACACACAAAAAGAAATAAAGCGCAGAAAGCGCGCTAAAGCGGTTAAGAGAATAATCAAAACAGTTGTTATTTTAGCCGTTTTGGGAGTGGGTGCATTTTTTGCATACAAGTATTTCTTTGACCAAAAGCCGATAGAGGTAAAGGAAATTAAGTATACGGAGGTTGTGGCGACTCGCCGCGACATTAAAGAGGAACTTTCGGGTAGCGGTACGCTTGAAAGTGCAGACTCGTACACACTTTCCTCAAGAGTTTCGGGCGAAATTCTTTCGGACACATTTGCCGAGGGCGATATTGTGTACAAAGACGATGTGCTTTATGTAATTGACAGTTCGGATGTCAATTCAAACATCAAGCGTGCAAACAACACCTATTCGCAAAGCCTTGAAAACTACAACGAAAAAGTTGCAGACCGCAAGGAACTTGTTATTACCGCCCCCATTAGCGGTACTGTAATAGGACTTAATCACGAAAAAGGCGACACACTTAACACAAATTCTCCCGTTTTGACCATTAAGAATACCTCAACGCTTGTTCTTAAAGAATACTACAGCGTTGAATACATGGACACGGTTTATGTAGGCATGGGTGCAACTGTTTCCGTACCCGGTCAGATGCTTAATGTAAGGGGCACGGTTTCTGGAGTTTCCAAACTCACAAGAGTATCCGAAACGGGTGTGATTTGTTTCTCTGTAACAGTTGAAATTGCAAACCCAGGCTCGCTTTATGAGGGTATTGACGCAACCGCATGGCTTGACGGCGGCATTTACCCCACCATTACAAGCACTGACGGACTTGCGGCAAGTGCAATTAAAGAAGTTTTTGCGGGCGTTTCCGGCGACATTGAAAAACTCAATGTTGAAAATGGCGACACTGTAACAAGCGGCTATGTGTTAATCGAACTTTCAAGCGATACACTTGAGGACGAGATTGAGCGTGCGGCAGATTCGCTTGAAGATGCGCAGATTTCAATTGACAACCTTAATGACACATTGAGCAATTATACAATCAAGGCTCCCATCAACGGCACAGTTGTGCGCAAGGCGCTCAAGGCCGGCGAAAGTGCCGAAAACGGCGCAACACTTTGCATGATTTATGACCTTTCATATCTCACAGTAACCCTTGCGGTTGACGAACTTGACATCATGTCGGTTTCTGTCGGACAAAAAGCAACAATCACAGCGGATGCTGTGGAGGGCAGGGTCTTTGACGGCGTTGTAACCCGTGTTGGCGTTAACGGTACAACATCGGGCGGTGTTACCACATACCCCGTTGATGTTCGCATTGACGAAACCAACGGCCTTCTCCCCGGCATGAATGTTGATATTTCAATTACAGTTAAAGAGGCGGCTAATGTAGTCAGTCTTCCCACCGATGCGGTTGCAAGAGGCAACAAAGTGCTTGTAAAGACTGCGGATGGCTCGACAGGTGAAGGTGCGCCCGACGGATTTGAATATGTAACAGTTGAAATTGGCATGGCTGACGAATACTATGTTGAAATTGTTTCGGGCGTTAACGAGGGTGATACTGTAACATACATTTCAAGAACAGTTTCTTCAAGTAACAACCAGATGAACATGATGATGCCCTCAATGGGCGGCATGATGGGCGGCATGGGCGGTATGAGCGGCATGGGCGGCTCGCGTCCAAGCGGTAACATGGGCGGCATGGGCGGCTCGGGTGCTTCCCGTCCGAGCGGCAATATGGGTGGTTCCCGTAGCGGAGGCGGATTTTAATGAAAACACCGCTTGTTGAATTTCGCAATGTTTGTAAAACCTATTACATGGGCGACGATGTTGTGCGTGCGGCGGATAATATTTCGTTTTCGATATATGAAAATGAGTTTGTTGCCATTGTCGGCAAATCCGGCTCGGGCAAATCCACATGCATGAACATTATCGGTTGTCTTGATGTACCGACCTCGGGTCAGTATTTGCTTGAGGGATTTGATGTCGGTCAGATGGACAAAAACGAACTTTCGGAAATTAGAAACGAAAAACTCGGATTTATTTTTCAGCAATACAATCTTTTACCCAAACTTAACCTAATTGAAAATGTAGAAGTTCCGCTAATGTATGCGGGCGTTAAAAAGAGCGCGCGCCGCGCTATTGCAAAAAAGATGCTTGAAAATGTGGGACTTGCGGATAAACTGCGCAACAAGCCAAACCAGCTTTCGGGCGGTCAGCAACAGCGCGTTTCCATTGCAAGAGCGCTTGCAAACAGCCCGTCTGTAATTCTTGCCGACGAGCCCACAGGCGCGCTTGACTCGCGTACAAGCGCAGAGGTGCTTACAACGCTTCGCGATTTGCACAAAAACGGCAACACCGTTGTGCTTATCACCCACGATAACTCCATTGCACAGACGGCAGAGCGCATTATCCGTCTTGCTGACGGCAAGGTGATTTATGACGGCCCCACCGCGGGCGCATTTGGCACGGAGGGGGCAAAATAATGAATATTTTTGAAACATTTGCTCTTGCTCTTTCAAATATCTGGAACAGCAAACTCCGTTCGTTTTTGACCATGCTCGGCATTATCATCGGTATTGCCGCGGTTATGGTAATTGCAGGTTTTGGCAACGGTATGGAAACATATATCAAAGATGCTTTCCAAAGCGCAGGTGCCGAGGTGCTTACCGTTTCTCTCACGGGCTCGGGTTCGTCAAGCACGGTAAAAGCTGATGATATGTATGAAATCGTTGAGGACAAGAAGGCGTTTTTTGACTATGTTTCCCCCAAGGTTTCAATGCAAGGTTCGCTCAAAGTCGGCACTACCACATACCGCCGCACATCTGTAACGGGTATCGGAGAACAGTATTTTGACATCTATGATTACACCGTTGAAAAAGGTCGCGGACTTATATACATGGACATGGAAAAGCGCACAAGTGTGTGCGTTGTCGGCGCGTATGTAGAGAAAAATATGTTTGACGGTCAGGCGATTGGCAAAACACTCCGCCTTGGCGGCAAGGTGTTTACAATTGTCGGCGTGCTTGAACAGATAAATGATGAAATGTCGCAGGGCGGCAGCGATGATGTTGTCTATGTTCCGTATTCAATCGCGGCTCGACTTTCGTATTCGGGCACGGTTTCAAGCTATGTTGTAGCCGTTAAGTCCGAGGACATGATTGATGTGGGCAAAAATGTGATTGAAAACGAACTTTTCACCATTTTACGCAACGAGGATGCATACACGGTTTCAACCATGACAGCACTTGTTGACATGATGGGTGAGATGATTGACCTTGTTGTTTTGGTACTTACATTTATCGCGGGAATTTCCCTTGTTGTAGGCGGTATCGGAATTATGAACATTATGCTTGTTTCGGTATCGGAGCGTACACGCGAAATAGGTATCAGAAAGGCACTTGGTGCAAAAGAGCGCACTATTTTGGCACAGTTTGTAATCGAGGCGGCAATGACCAGCGTTATCGGCGGATGTATCGGTATTATGTGCGGTTACGGCCTTTCCACGGTTGCAGCGACCGTTGTTGAAAATGCGCTTGGCGAAGCATTTGAAATCGTACCTACAACCACATCTATCGCGGTTGCCGCAGGCGTATCGGCGCTGATTGGTATTGTATTTGGTTTCTTGCCCGCGCGCAAAGCG
>JAZQWE010000028.1:0-3358 GCA_045632225.1 Eubacteriales bacterium
ACTCGGATTTACCGGAGCGCGAGAGGGCATTGCGGCGCAGGCAATCTGTCTTATAGATTAACCCGCACCGCCTATATAAACGCCGCTCTATAGCAGATTGTTTCTAAACATCGCGCATTTTTATGTCCGTTCCGTTTAAAGCGGCGGAACACTATTATTATCTTATGGTTTCGGCGACAATGTGTCACCGAGAAAGGATTATAAAATGATTAAAATTTCTCCATCTGTATTATCCGCAAATCTTGCAGATCTTGCGGCAGAATGTGCATCCATTGAGCGCGACGGCGCCGATCTTATTCATCTTGATGTAATGGATGGTAACTTTGTACCCAATATTACCTTTGGTGCTCCTGTTATCAAATGGGCGCGCCCTGCAGCCGAAATACCGTTTGATGTGCATCTTATGATTGATGAACCTATTCGCTACATAGAGGATTTTGCAAAGGCGGGTTCGGATATTATTACCGTGCATATTGAGGCATGTAGCGACATCAATGCAACTCTTGATAAAATTCACAGTTACGGCATCAAAACCGGAGTTTCCGTAAAACCCAACACTTCTGTAGAAGTGCTTTATCCTTTGCTTGATAAAATTGATATGGTTCTTATTATGACAGTTGAACCCGGCTTTGGTGGGCAGGGACTTATCGAAGAAACTTTGCCCAAAATCCGTGCCATTAAAGATGAAATCGCTCGTCGCGGTTTGAATATTCCGATTGAAGTGGATAGTGGCATTAAAGCCGACAATATTGCGCGTGTTGCTTCATACGGCGCGGACATATTTGTTGCGGGCTCGTCTGTATTTGGTAAGGAAGACAGAGCTGCGGCTATGGACGAACTCAGAAAAGCATGTAAATAAAACAAAAAGCAGACCGCGGGTTAAGCGGTCTGCTTTTTATATACATTATAAATTAGCCAAGGTTGTTGAGCTTAAGGGTAAACTGGCTCTTCTTGTGTGCGGCAGCGTTCTTGTGGATAATGCCACGAGCTGCAGCCTGGTCGATCTTCTTAACAGCTACCTTGTAAGCTTCAGTAGCAGCTGCCTTGTCGCCAGCTTCGAGAGCAGCATTGTACTTCTTTACGATAGTACGGAGCTGGGTCTTGAAAATCTGGTTCTGAAGGGTCTTTGCTTCGATGACCTTAACGCGCTTTTTAGCGGATTTAATGTTCGGCATGGGGTGCACCTCCTTCAAAAATTTAAAAAAATTGAAAATATGAACACCAGCCGGTGCCTGAGAGGGTGCACACAGCCAAGTTGACTCATTTACAATTCGATATGTTATCATATATTTTACAAAAATGCAAGTGTTTTTTTGATTTTTGTTACAAAAAACTAAAATCTTTCATTTTGGCAAGGAAAAATGTGCACTTTTATCGTGTTTTTAAGAAATAATAATGAAATAAAATATTTTTTTGGAAAAAATTAAAAAATACTCTTGACAATTCGGCACTTGAGTGCTAAAATAATAAACTGCATTATAATCGCTTTAATTATGCTATCATGTATGTTTAAAGTGGAGGAATATTGCCGAAAAACAGCGAGAAAAATCGTGTTTTAAAGGCATTTATGCACAAAACTATCCGCGCTGCATGCAGCGAGAATTTAAAGAATGGAGTGATTCTATACTATGCTCACACCCCAGAAGCTTGGTAAGAATGTTCGAATGAGCTTTGCGAGAGTCGGTGAGGCTATTGAAATGCCCAACCTGCTTGAGGTACAGAAAAAGTCGTTCGAGTGGTTCCTTAAAGAGGGACTTAGGGATGTGCTTGATGATGTTTCTCCCATTGTGGACTATTCAGGCAATCTTGTAATCGAATTTGTTGACTATTCTATCGACTCTAAAACGCAGTACCCTATTGAAGAGTGCAAGGAGCGTGATGTAAACTACGCAGCACCTTTAAAGGTACGTGTAAGACTTACCAACAGGGAAACCGGCGAGGTTAAGGAGTCTGAGATTTACATGGGTGATTTCCCCATGATGACCGACAATGGCACTTTCGTAATCAACGGTGCAGAGCGTGTTATTGTTTCTCAGATTGTTCGTTCGCCCGGTATCTACTACGGTGATTCGATTGATAAGACCGGTAAGCATATGTATACTGCTACCGTTATTCCTTATCGCGGAGCATGGCTTGAGTACGAAACCGATGCAAACGACGCTTTCTTTGTAAAGATTGATAAGACAAGAAAGATTCCGATTACCGTCCTTGTTCGTGCACTTGGCGTTGAATCCGACGCTGAAATCCTTTCGATGTTCGGTGAAGAAACCATGATCACCGCTACTTTTGAGAAGGACGAGTCCGCCGCACTTGCAGCAGAAAATAATTCTACTCTCGGAGATGAAGCTCTCAAGGAAATTTATAAGAAGCTTCGTCCCGGTGAACCTCCGCTTGTTGAAAGCGCGCAGATTCTCATTAACAATCTCTTCTTCGATCCCAAGAGATATGACCTTGCTCCCGTAGGTCGTTATAAATATGATAAAAAACTCGACATCGCAGGCAGAATTGTAAACCGTACACTTGCCGCTCCTGCTGTTAACCCCCTTACCGGTGAAGTGGTTTGCGACGCCGGCGTGGTTGTTAGCCGTGAAATGGCAAAGGAAATTGAAAAGAATTGCATTAACGAAGTTTTTGTTGCTCTTGCTGACGGCACCGTTGCAAAGGTGTTCTCCAATAATACAACTGAGCCTGAAAACATGCTCGGTTTCGACCTTAAGGATTGCGGCATTAACGAAAAGGTTCGTATAGCGGTTCTTAGCGAAATTATGGAACAGTGCGGTGGCGATGTTGACGCGGTTAAGGCTGAGGCTAAGAAGCGTATTCACGAACTTTGCCCCAAGCATGTAACCAAGGATGATATTTTCGCTTCCATTAACTATCTTATTAACCTTTCTCACGGTATCGGTACCACTGATGATATCGACCATCTCGGTAACCGCCGTATGCGTTGCGTTGGTGAACTTCTTCAGAACCAGCTCCGTATCGGTTTCTCCCGTATGGATAAGATTATTAAGGAAAGAATGACTGTTCAGGACGGAACAGAACTCCATCCTCAGAACCTCATTAACATAAGACCCGTTGTTACCGCAATTCGCGAGTTCTTTGGTTCTTCGCCTCTTTCTCAGTTCATGGACCAGAACAACCCTCTTGCAGAACTTACTCACAAGCGCCGTCTTTCTGCGCTCGGCCCCGGCGGTCTTTCCAGAGACCGTGCATCCTTCGAAGTTCGTGACGTTCACTATACCCACTATGGTAGAATGTGTCCTATCGAAACTCCTGAAGGTCCTAACATCGGCCTTATCTCCTATCTCGCAAGCTATGCAAGAATCAACCACTACGGCTTTATCGAAGCACCTTT
>JAZQWE010000029.1:0-2679 GCA_045632225.1 Eubacteriales bacterium
ATCTTACATGTTTCCTCATAACCGCCGTTTGCATAAAGAAGTGCAAGGGTCATGATGGGACCATTGATTGAGTTTTCACTCATACGCTCGCGGTTGTAGTGTTCGCGAAGAAGAACAGAGTCAGCCTCAATTACCGATTTGCGCCAATCGGTGGGGTATTTTGCGTAAAGTTTGAAACACTCGTCAATGAGTTTGTATTCGTAAGAATCTGCGGGGAGCATGCTCTGCGCATTGCGGATAAGTGTGGGTACATCTTTTTCAAAATATGCCATTGCATACATTGCGCTGAGATACTTTGCCCAAGGAGTTGCATCGGAGTCGGCAACATTTGCGCTGAACATATCTGTAAGGTCAAATGCTACATTGGGCATGCCTGCCGCGTCCATGCCAAGGGTTTCATTTTCGATAATCGGCTCGCCGATTGTGGAATAAAGGTTGCCAAACTCTGCTTTACCGGTGAAAGGTGCCATGTAACCGAGTTTTGCAGAAAGGCCGTATGCACCGTTAGAGCGGTGACCGCCGCCCATATCCCACTGATTGTAGCCAACCCATGCATTCTGAATTGCATCGGAGGTCACAACGCCGTATTTTGCATAAGAATCGCGGATAACATACTGGTTGAGCAAGTCGATAGAATAGTCGTCATCGGTCCATACTTCCCAAAGTTTTGTTTCCTCGTTGTAAAGGAGGTGGTCTGCATGCTTGTTGTTTGCGTTAGGCTCTGCATAAGGGCCTTTGAGAAGACCGCCGTACCACTCTTCGGGAAGCGCAACCATGGGGACACCGTTCTTATAAACATGCTCATAACCGGTAAGTACGCCAACGATGTTTGACATAAAGCCCGCGAGAGTCTTGTCATAGTAATCGTCCTTGGAAATTACATTGTACCCCTCGGGGTCTGCAGGAACTGTAGGAGTTACAGTACCTTCAGAAACACTCGGCTTATCTTTTGAGGGCTCAACGGCGGACAAGGCTGCCGAAGCAGCCTTGTCAAGTGAGTCAGAAGTAAATACGCCCGCGTTTATAAGATTTGTATAAACAGCGTTACCGTTTTTAGCGGTTGCGTAGAGCGCATTGAAGGAAATACGGAATGCATCACCGCGAGCAAAGGTTTCCGCCGCGCTGTCGCTATCATTCATGCCGATTTTCTTTGCGAGCGCAAAGGGATTGTTCCATACAAAGTCGCCCTCTGCATCCTTGTATCCGATTGCGCGGAGCATGAATGTAAGGAACTGCATTTCGTCAACAGTGCCGTCTGTGTCAAACTTGGTTGCGCTGCGGCCTGCTGTGATGTTGTTTGCATAAGCATAACCTACATAGTTGTTTGCCCATGCAGGAACATCGGTGAAAGGATGTGTATATGTACCTGCCTTAACCTCTGCCTCTTTGCCGAGGAAGCGGATAACCTGAACTACTGTCTGAATTCTGGTCATCTTGTCGGCAAGACCAAAGTTTGTACCGGTGGAGTCGTAGCCTTGTGCAAGGCCGAGGGTGTAGAGTGCTTTTGCACATGCAAAGTCACTTGCAACATCAGGCTTTTCAAGGGTTTGTGCCGCGCCGGTTTCAACCGCTTTTACTGTGAAACCGGTCTGGTTTACAAAGGAGATGTCGCTAAATGCGGTGGTGTTGTAGCTTAAAGTAGCGGTGCCGCTGTATGCGCCTGCGCCAACGGTTGCACCGGTGCCAAAGTTACCGCCGAGAAGTTCAACTGTAGCTTTGCCGCCGATATTGTTAGCCTTTGAAACGGTGAAATTTACATTTTCAAATGTACCGCCGTTTATCTTGATGTTAACATTGCCACCAATAGTTGCTTTTTCTGCAGAGGATGCGGTAATGCTGAGGGGTGATGCGGTTGTACCTTTGAAAGTGCCGCCGTTAACGGTAAGGTTTATATCACCCTTGATAGGAGCGGCAGAGGCAAACATGAGATTGCCCTCAAGTGTACCGCCATTAAATACGATTGTAACATTGCCGCTTATTTCGGTGGCGGAACCGCGGTTACCGCCGCGGACAATCTGCCATGAGCCGCCGTTTACCGTAAGTGTGCCGCCTTTTGTGTCGTCGCAGATGTCGTATGCATCGTTGAACGAACCAAGGGTAATGCCAAGCCATTGATACGAAGCGTCGGAGCGCATGCTTTCAACGCCCTTGCCAAATGTAACGGAGTTGCCGTTGCAGGTAATTGCGCGCGCACGGTTGTCCATAACTTCCAAAATGATGTCATCAAACACCGTGTCGCCGCCAAGCGAAATGGGGTTGGCATTTTTGTCTGCAAAAATCATTTTTGCATTGTTTGTTCTTCTGTAATCGGTGCCGCCGAAGACTGAGGTGATGAGGATTTCACCACTGTATGCGGGGCAAATCGAATTTGTGATTGTGAGAGGGCCCGAAACAACTACGGTTCCTCCGTTTGCGAGCAAGCCCGTTGCCGCCTCAAGCGTTGCTACGGGACTTTGTGCGCTTGTACCGTCACCCTTGCCGCCGTCAGCAACGAAAACAACATCAGCCGCAAAAGCCGATACTGCGAAAGCCATGCAAAGGGAGAGCAAAACAAGCCAAAAACCTATTTTTTTCTTCATTTTCAAATAATCCTTTCGAAAAATATTTTACCATACTATTGTAGTGCACGGGCACCCTTTGTCGCAAGGTATAATTTAGACATTTTTATTGTATTTTTCT
>JAZQWE010000030.1:0-6819 GCA_045632225.1 Eubacteriales bacterium
ATATAGAAGCCTTCCCCAGAAGGGGAAGGGGGACCGCTACGCGGTGGATGAGGTGTTTTTAATCGTGCGCATAAACTACAATTTATCTACATTTTTTTACATACATGTTGAAATTGTGAAAAAATAAGTGTATAATATAACAGTTAAAACATTTTTTCGGAGGATTCTAAAATGAATGTACTTGTTGTAAATGCAGGTTCCAGTTCCCTTAAATATCAGCTTTTCGACACAACAGCAGGTGTTGTAAGAGCGAAAGGTCTTTGCGAGAGAATCGGTATCGACGGTAAAATCAAGCATACCAATCTTGAAAGTGGCGCAGTTTATGAAAAAGAAATTGCAATGGAAAACCACACCGTTGCAACCAAAATTGTAATTGATGCTCTTGTAAGCGCTGAATACGGTAGCGTTAAGAGCATGGACGAAATTGAAGCAGTTGGCCACAGAGTAGTGCACGGCGGCCAGTACTTCTCCGAAAGCGTTATCGTTAACGACGAAGTTATGGCAAAACTTGAACTTTGCCGTGACCTTGCGCCTCTCCACACTCCCGCTCACATCATGGGTATCGAAGGTTGCATTGCGGCTATGCCCGGCACTCCCCAGGTTTTGGTATTTGACACCGCATTCCACACCGCATCCATGCCCGAGTATGCATATACATATCCGCTTGAATATGAACTCTGCCAGAAGTACGCTATCCGCCGTTACGGCTTCCACGGTACTTCTCACCGCTATGTTTCCGCTGAATGTGCAAAGCTTCTTGGCGGCGCAGAGGGCACAAAGATTATCACCTGCCACCTTGGTAACGGTTCTTCCATCTCCGCTGTTAAGGACGGCAAAGTGCTTGACACCTCCATGGGCTTTACTCCCCTTGCAGGTATCGAAATGGGTACCCGTTGCGGCGACATCGACCCCGCAATCGTTCCCTTTATCATGGAAAAAACCGGCATGACCACCGATGAAGTTAACAACTACATGAACAAGAAGTGCGGCTTCCTTGGTATTTCTGGCCTTTCTTCTGACTGCCGCGATGTAACCAACGCTGCAAATGAAGGTAACAAGCGCGCACAGCTCGCTCTTGACATTGTTGCTTATGAAATCAAGAAGTACATTGGTGCATACACCGCAGCAATGGGCGGTCTTGATGCAATCGTATTTACCGCAGGTATCGGCGAAAACGATGTTGGATTCCGTGCAAGAGTTATTGACGGCCTTGAATTCATGGGCATTGACTTTGACTATGAAAAGAACAAGGTAAGCGCAAATGAACTCACCAAGCCCGGCTCTAAAGTTAAGGTGTTCATGATCCCCACAAACGAAGAGCTTGTTATCGCTAAGGATACCGAAGCTCTTGTAAACGCTGCAAAGTAATCAAACTTCTCTGCTATTGAAGCGCACATTGAACCGAAGTTTCAGGTACTCACCGTGTTTTCTTAAAACCGATGGCGTATAGCCATCGAGGTGAGGACAAGACGCGTGGGAACAAAAGTATGCAAACTGCAGACAGTTGGACACGCGTTGGATACCGAAGCTCTTGTAAACGCTGCAAAGTAATTTCATTATTGTTAAAGCCGCAAGAAGAAATTCTTGCGGCTTTTTGCTTACCCCGCTCGCGCCACTCGTATAAATATACAAAATGAATAAATTTTTTTTGCAAAATATAAAATTTTATCAAAAAAATAACCATTTAGCACTTGACAACGCTAAAGTGATGAATTATAATGTAGAGCATAGCAACACCATTTGCTCTCACTTCTGACCGTGCAAAACCACTTTCAGGGGGAAAATATTCCAAAGAGGTGTAGTATAATGAAAAAACTCACAGCAATTCTCCTTTCCGCACTTTTGGCAGTTTCTATGTTCTCATTTGTAGGCTGCCAGTCCACCACCGACACTTATAAAGTTGGTATCGTTCAGCTTGTTCAGCATGACGCTCTTGACCAGGCAACCGAAGGCTTTAAGGCCGCTCTCACCGAAAAGCTCGGCGACAAGGTTGTTTTTGACTATCAGAACGCTTCCGGCGATGCAGCTACTTGCTCCACCATCGTTGACAAGTTTGTAACTAATAATGTTGACCTCATCATGGCTAACGCAACTCCCGCAGTTCAGGCCGCTAAAGAAGCAACCGCAACCATCCCGATCGTTGGTACTTCTGTTACCGACTATGCATCCTCCAATCTCGTTGCTTCCAACGACGCTCCCGGCGGCAATGTTACCGGCGCTTCCGACATGAACGGCGTTGCAAACCAGATGGATCTCATCAAGACCTTTGCTCCCAATGCAAAGATCGTTGGTATCGTTTACTGCTCCGCAGAAGACAACTCCAAGCTCCAGTTTGAAGAAGCAAAGGGCGTTTTCGAAGCAGACGGCTACACCGTTAAGGGCTATGCTGTTGCAGATGTAAACGAACTCATGGCAGTTGTTGACACCGCAGTTGCAGAATGCGATGTATTCTATGAACCCACTGATAACCTCCTCGCAGCAAACATCGAAGTTCTCAAGAACGAGGCTGTTCCCGCAGGCAAGGTTGTTATCTGCGGCGAAGAATCCATGTGTAAGGCAGGCGGCGTTGCTTCCTACAGCATTAACTACTACGATGTAGGTTACGAAGCAGGCCTCATGGCTTACGAAATCTTGGTAAACGGTGCAAACCCTGCCGAAATGCCTATCAAGCAGTTCACATCCGATGAACTCACCCTCATCCAGAACGAAGCAGTTATGGCTGAAATGGGCATCACTCCCATCGCAAAATAATTAACGCTACATAGAAATTCATAAGGGGCCTGCGCCTCTTATGAATTTTTGCATAAAGAGGTATTTATGGACTTTTTACTTTCAATGCTTAACAGCATGCCCGGTGTTGCCGCAGAGGGTTTGTTCTACGGAATTTTTGCTCTCGGCGTGTATATCACCTACAAAATCCTTGATGTTGCAGACCTTACCGTTGACGCCTCAATCGTTACCGGATGTGCTGTAACCGTTATTTGCATTAAATACGGCATTCACCCCTTCCCCGCTGTTTTCATCGCCTTTATCGCAGGTATGATTGCGGGTTCACTCACGGGTTTTTTCCATACTGTTTTAAAGATTCCTGCAATTTTGGCAGGTATTCTTTCACAGTTCTCACTCTACACTATAAATATGATTATCATGGGTATACAGGCTTATCTTGAAAAAGACGGCACAAACCGCGCTCCCATTCCCATGTCGCCCACCGCTTATGCAAGCATCTCCGACTTTCCGCTCATCGTTTCCTCGCGCGACAAGACCTCGGCAATGATTGTCGGCTTCTGCTTTGTAGCGGCAATTATCGCCGTTCTTTACTGGTTCTTCGGTACTGAATTTGGCTGTTCACTCCGTTCAACCGGTGCAAACCCCAAGATGTCACGCGCACAGGGTATCAACACAAACTTTACTACAGTTTTTGGCCTTATGCTTTCAAACGGTTTTGTTGCCCTTGCCGGCGGCCTTTTGGCACAGTTTACCGGTGGCTCAAACATTACCTTTGGCGCGGGCGCAATCGTTATCGGCCTTGCCTCTGTTGTAATCGGTGAGGTGCTCCACGCGGCAATCTTTAAAAAAGGCTCAAACTTTGCTGTAAAACTCATTTTCGTTGTTGTCGGCTCCATTGTATACTCCCTCATTAAGAGAATCGTTATCAATGTAGGTCTTGACACCAACTTCTTGAAACTGATTTCCGCAGTAATCGTTGCGGCATTCCTCTCTGCACCAAATCTCAAGGCAAACAAAACTCACAAGAAAAAGAAGGAGGTAAAGACCAATGCTTGAAATTAAAAATGTCTTTAAAACCTTCTATCCCGGTACAGTAAACGAGCGCGTTGCGCTTAACGATGTTTCTCTCACACTTAACGATGGCGACTTTGTAACGGTTATCGGCGGTAACGGTGCGGGTAAATCCACACTCCTCAACATCGTTTCCGGCACAATCCCCGTTGACGACGGACAAGTTATCATCGACGGAGTTGACATCACCCACTATCCCGAATACAAGCGTGCAAAGTTCCTCGGCCGCGTTTTCCAGGACCCCATGACCGGAACTGCCGCTACAATGGGCATTGACGAAAACCTTGCACTCGCACTCCGCCGTGGCAAACGCCGCGGACTTGGTTGGGGTATTACCAAGAAAGAGCGCGCATCCTATGTAGAAAAACTTGCGGGTTTTGGACTTGGTCTTGACAGCCGCATTACCGCTAAAGTGGGACTTCTTTCGGGCGGTCAGCGTCAGGTTCTCACCCTCCTTATGGCAACACTCAAAGAACCCAAGCTCCTTCTCCTTGACGAGCACACAGCCGCGCTTGACCCCAAGACCGCAAAACTTGTGCTTGAGGCAACCGATAAGATTGTCAAAGAAAGCGGCCTCACCACTCTCATGATTACCCATAATATGAACGATGCCATCGCATACGGCAACCGCCTTATCATGATGATGGACGGCAAGATTGTTTACGATGCATCGGGCGAAGAAAAGAAAAACCTCACCGTTCCCGATTTGCTTGCAAAGTTTGGTTCAAGTTTTGCAAATGACAAAATGGTTCTCGGCGGAGGCAAATAAGATACAAAAAGACGGCTCAAATGAGCCGTCTTTTTTATTTTAATTTTATATATGTACCATAGACATAGCCGCTGATACCGTTATATGTAACATAATACCAGTTGCCCGATTGCTTATCAGGATAAACAGTAACAGTTGCCCCGCTTGGAATTGTACCAATCATAGTTGAATATGTCGGAGAGACCGCCGCCTTGTCGTTAATGGCAAGTAAAGATGTGCCGCTGACAACGCCCGTTCGCGTATTTGCAAGCCCTGCAAGTGCACTACTCATTGCATTGTCAATTGATGATTTATTTCCGGTAGTAACGGTGCCTACCTTGCTGACATATACTCTGCCGTCAAGTTCGGCGCGGAACTGATAATAGTAAACCGTATTTTTGGCCATTCCGCTCACATCATACCAGATATCAAAGGGGTTTTGTGAATGATTTATTGCATCATATCCAACCTGCCACATCTTGGTTGTATCGGCGCTGAGTCCAAGATACAGACACACATACGAGGGGCGTGTACCTATATAGGTGCATAAGGCATTAAACCGCGCCGAAGTATCTGTAAGGCTTGTAACACTCTTTAAATCAAGTTTTATGGGCATACTTGCATTTATAAGTTCTTCTGCAATTTTGTCAACTTCGCTTATATCCGGCTTTTGCACATCCTGAACATTCTGATGTTCTTGCACCTTGGTAGATGGAATCATAAATGTGCCGAGTTGGCTAACAAGCGACTGTTTGTCAAAAAACGCTTCATACTCTATCTTGTCATACTCTGCTACAAGTCTATAGTAATAAACCGTATCCTTTTTAATGCCGGTTATCTTGTACCAAATTTTAAACGGATTTACGCTATGGTTAATAATATCGCCGTCCACCTTTGTCAGTTTGTCCTTTTGGGTACCAACATACAAAGAAATTCTGTCAGGACGCTGTGTTGTATAAGAGCAAGTTCCGTTTACCGTCAAATAAGAATCTCCGGTGTTTGTCGTATCGGCAAGTTCAATTTTAACAGTATTGACACGCGCGATATTGTCTTCATATATCCAATATGCATTTGCGCCAAGTCTTTCGCTTTTCACCTGATACCAAAGTTTGCCGTATGAATTGTATGCACTTGCAACAACACTAACCTTTTCGCCCACTTTAAATCTGCTTGGATTTTTCACAACAGCGTATGGACGCACGCGTATCGGCGCGCTGTTTATAACTGTATACTCAGTAGGAGAAATCGCAGTAATTGCCATTGGAAAGGCTTTTCCGCATTTTTTACAGTACCCGCAAGAATCATACTTTTCATGACTGCATGCAGCGTCAGGCACAGATGCACCCGGTGTTACCGGCACAACCTCGGGCACGGACGCTCCGGGCGTTACCGTATTTTGGGACGGGGGAGTAGTTGGTGGCGGCACGACAGGCTTTTTCTCATTAATATTGCAATTTGCTTCATAAAGCCAAATGGGATAATCATTTTTGAGTGTATCTTCATAATTAACAGGAGTATCCTTATATCTATCTGCAAAAACATCGTAGGTTTCATACTCCATGGTAATAAACGGATAGCCGTCATTGTTGTAATTTAAATAGTAAAAACCTTCTTCATCTCCCGAAATATATGCAACTGAGTGTGTGGAATCTATTCTGAGATGCTCACCCGCCTGCGCATAGGTTTGCAAAAACGCTTTAAGTCCATCGCCGGTTATATCACCGGTTCCCTGCAAAAGGAAGTTGTATGAGGCGGGGTCACCACCGTTTACAACCGTGTTTGCAAACCGAGCGTATGTCATACAGCCCCATGTTTGGCCGCGAAGATATACATACTTTCCCTTGCCGATTTCGGTAGGAAATTCGCTATCATATACAGAGGAGTATCCGTTGCCGTTATAGCCGCTATATCCGTATTCATTGGGGTACTTGAAATACGCTGTTTTTGACGCCGCATACTGTGAATCATATACAAGGTACCTTACCTTTTCCTTTACATAGTCAACGCCAAGAGTATTCTCGAAATTCTGGTTGTCAATCAGAGAAAACATTTTTTCGATATGAGCGGAAGTGTTTGCGCTTTCTGCAAATACACAAACAGAACCCACGGCAATTAAAACCAATATAAGCGAAATTACACTTTTAAAAGTTTTCATATTTTTGTCCATTCCTTTCTGCGAAGCGCGATTTTTTACCGGTTTCGGTCATTTGCGCCCGCATTATGGCGCAAATGGTGTAAAAGTCAAAGGTTGAAAAATTTATTTTTCTAAC
>JAZQWE010000031.1:0-1784 GCA_045632225.1 Eubacteriales bacterium
ATACACCATTGAGCGATTTCCTTCTGTAACTGCCAAAAGTCCTAGTGCCGGAACAAATGCAGATACAACCCATAAAGTATCTTGATTGATATTGTAGGCACCGAACAACGCCAGCAGCAGTATCAAGCCAGACAGAACCCACGATACTTTTCTTACATAGGATGCCTGCACTAATATAAACTGGAACAGACTGATCTGCGGTTGGGGCAATGTCCTTAAAAACCTCGCCTTCTCCTGCTGATCTGGTTTAGGAGCCGCAAATGCTTTTTGAATGCTTCGTTTTAGTTGATTGCTCATTCTGAAAAGCCCTCCTTCTTTAATTCCTCTTTGAGCCATTTCAATGATTTTGATAGTCTTCGATACACAGCAAAGCGGGATAACCCGGTAATTTCGCAGATCGAGGTAATTGGGAGTTCGTTTGCATATCGCAAGAATAGCAACTCTTGTTCATCGTTTGGCAGTTTGGAAACAATAGATCTCAACACCAATATATCTATCCATTCTTCCGCCAGGTCAGAAGTTGCTTCGCTTTCAAGTTCCTCAATGCTATCAACAGCCTGTTTGCGAAATTCATCTATGCACAAATTTTTGGCTATTGTGTACAGGTACGGCAACTCTCTTCCATGATCAAAACTTAATCCCTGTCGGTAAAACCGAAGAAAGGTTTCCTGCGTAATATCCTGTGCTAACAGCTTGTCATATAACTTAAAGTAGCAGTAACGGTATATTTTGTCATATTGCTTTTCAATATCCATGTGCCACAAAACCTCCCTTCATGATGTTTAACGGATTCTTCCTACAAAATGTGCGGCTCTGGCCAAATTATTTTCTTGGAACAAAATATCCCAAGGCTCACTATATACAACATTTTATCAAAGGTCACGGGTTACATTCTAATCTTGATATTCTAAGCGAGAAATTCCCTCTTTAACTTATCGCAAATTTCCCCTTGTGCATGATTTTAGAAAGAGAGAGGCGCAGGGGAAACCATCCCGCAAACTTTTGATACTTTCCGTTCAGATGTTGAAATTTTGCACGACTAAATCACTATCACCATATTCCTCCAATTCGGTCTAATTTTTGAATGCGTTATGGTCAGAAGTTGATCGAGCGTGTGGGTTTTATGAAATTTTGGCGAATACATCACTATTTTCTCGCCGCAAAAGCTGCGTTAAGCTAATAAGCAAAAAACATCGGCTCAAATCGCACGAAACGGGTCAAAAAGTTCTGCATAGAGAAACGGACGGGAGCAGTTTGGTGTTCCCGTCCGTTCTTTTTCGGTATTTTGACTATGGCTTTTAACTTCTAAGTACATCCAACAACTTGTTGAGATTTTTCCATTATTACTCTTTTGCGCAATTTTGACCTGATTTTTGAATGCGTGGTATAGAGAGGTTGAGATTTTACTTGTTCCCTTAACTTAACGCCAATTTCTTCCAGAATTTCATCAAAAAGTACCCACCCAACGCCAATTTCGGGCAAGGCGTGTCGTGTTTTTACGCAGGCGTTATGCTGTTGCATCGCGGCGAAAATTACGCTCATTTCTACCGTATTTTCAATGCTTGTTGTAATTGTTTGTTGGCGTTTCTTAGTTGCAGACAAATTTTAGGGGCGTTAAGATAGGGTGGCATTTATTTTTTTGAAAATGTCCGTTTTGACCCCCGAAAACAAGGGCTTGAAAAAATAAATGCGTGGAGGGGGGCGGAGGTCGCTGACCCCCGCCCCTCTCTTTTCGTTATGCGGCTACGCGGTAGACAAATCCTGCGAAACCCTTGGTTTTCAGA
>JAZQWE010000032.1:0-6021 GCA_045632225.1 Eubacteriales bacterium
ACCGTGAGTGTAGATGCGGGGCTGACCCTCTGCCTTGGGAGAGTTGCGGAGGTCGCTGAGGTATGCGGAAAGGTGTGCACGGATAGCCGCAGGATCGCCAAAGTTCTTGGGATCGATTGCGATAAAGCCGTGGCAAATGCCGCTCTTGCCGCCCTGCATGGTGTAGTTGGATGTGGTACCCATGGAGAGGATGGAGCAGAAGATTTCACAAATCATGCCGTAGCCGTAACCCTTGTGAGAGCCGAGCTGTTCGGTATTGCCGCCAAGGGGCATGATACCGCCGCCGTTCTTTGCAACGATGTTGGAAAGAACATCGGGAGCATCGGTGGATGCATTACCGTCTTTGTTGAGTGCCCAGCCTTCGGGAAGGGGCTTTTCAGCCTTGTTGTACATTTCAAGCTTACCGCGGGTAACAACGGTGGTGGAAGCATCAAAGAAGAAGTCATAGGGTTCAGCGGGCATTGCAATTGCAATGGGGTTGGAGCCGAGCATTGCGAGTTTGCCGAAGGTAGGAACCATGATTGCTTCAGAGTTGGTGAATGCCATACCGAGAAGGCCTGCATCGCTTGCCATCTTTGCATAGTAACCTGCAATACCAAAGTGGTTGGAGTTCTTTACGGAAACGATACCAACGCCGTATCTCTTTGCCTTCTTGATAGCCATTTCCATAGCCTTGTGACCAACAACCTGACCCATGGAGTCATGAGCGTCGATAACAGCGCTTGTTTTGCAATCGCTAACAACCTCGGGCTTTGCATTTACATCGATAAGGCCCTTTTCGATACCCTTGTGGTAGCGAACAAGGCGCTGCATGCCGTGGGACTCAATGCCAAACTTGTCACTCATAATGAGTACATCGGTAATGATGCGGCATTCGGACTTTTTAAAACCGAGCTTCTTGAATGCGGTCATGCAAAAATCGTCAAGAAGCGGTATGGGAAGATAAACATATTCTGCCATTTTATGTAGAATCCTTTCTTTTTGTAAAAAAGCACCGCAGATGCACCTACGGTGCTTAAAACTTTTTTAAAATGTGTCGCCTTACTGTGCGGCGTCAACGATTGCGGTGAAAGCGTCGGTCTTGAGGGACGCGCCGCCGATAAGGCCGCCATCAATGTTTTCTTTTGCAAGAAGGTCAGCGGCGTTCTTGTCATTCATAGAACCGCCGTACTGAATTATGATTTCTTTTGCAACAGCCTCGCCATAGAGCTTTGCAACGGTATCGCGGATTACGCCGCAAGTTTCGTCAGCCTGCTCGGGAGTAGCGGTAAGGCCTGTGCCGATTGCCCAAACGGGCTCATAAGCGATGATAACATTCTTGAGTTCTTCAGCAGAAATGCCTGCAAGGTCAAGTTTTGTCTGCATTGCAACAACCTCATCGGTGATGCCTGCCTGACGCGCGTCAATCATTTCACCAACGCAAAGGAGAACCTTAAAGCCCTTTGCAAGAGCCGCCTTGGTGCGCTTGTTAACGGTTTCGTCGGTTTCGCCAAAGTACTGGCGGCGCTCGCTGTGACCGATGATAACATATTCGGTGCCGATTGCCTTGAGCATATCTGCGCTGATTTCACCGGTGAAAGCACCCTTTTCTTCAAAGTGTACATTCTGCGCGCCGATGTGAATGTTTGTGCCCTTTGCCGCTTCAACTGCGGTAGCGATGTCTACAAAGGGAACGCAAAGTACGATGTCGCAGTTGTCCTTGCCCGCAACCATGGGAGCAAGTGCTGTGATAAATTCTTTAGTTTCAGCAGGGGTCTGGTTCATCTTCCAGTTGCCTGCGATAACATATCTTCT
This sequence comes from Eubacteriales bacterium, assembly GCA_045632225.1. Classification (GTDB taxonomy): domain Bacteria; phylum Bacillota; class Clostridia; order Oscillospirales; family CAG-272; genus UMGS902. The sequence goes on from JAZQWE010000032.1 coordinate 1,795, forward strand.
AGCCATTTTTTAATTGTTTCGCCCGACATCTTTGGCGCAGACCAAAATGCGACAAATAAATAAAGCAGAAATTTTACTTTCTAAAGCCTTTACTCATAATGTAGGGAACACGCAAAAGCGTGTTCCCGTAAAAGCGCATTTTTTGTCACGCTCGCTACTCTGCCGTATACCGATACGGCGACGACTACGCGACCGTGCCATCTGCATCCAAACCTGTTCGGTCGTTATCCTTTCTTTATTTGTCCTGGAGACAAGCAATGCCGGGAAGTACGAGGCCTTCGAGGAATTCAAGGGATGCACCGCCGCCGGTGGAAATGTGAGTAATCTTGTCAGCAAAGCCGAGCTGTTCGCAAGCTGCAGCGCTGTCGCCGCCGCCAACGATGGTGATTGCATCGCTTTCAGCAAGTGCCTTTGCAACGGAGATTGTACCCTTTGCAAGAGTGGGGTTTTCAAATACGCCCATAGGACCGTTCCAAACAACGGTCTTTGCGCTCTTTGCAGCCTCTGCATAGAGTTCCATTGTCTTTGTACCAATGTCAAGACCCTCTTTGTCAGCGGGAATTGCATCGGAGGAAACTACAACGGTGTCAACGGGAGCGTCGATGGGGTCGGGGAAGTTTTCAACGGTGGTGGTGTCAACGGGGAGAAGGAGCTTAACGCCCTTTTCTTCAGCCTTTGCCATCATGTTCTTGCAGTAGTCAATCTTCTCTTCGTCGAGGAGGGACTTACCAACGCTGTAACCCTTTGCTGCGAGGAAGGTGTAAGCCATACCGCCGCCGATGATGAGGGTATCAACCTTTTCCATGAGGTTGTTGATAACATTGAGCTTATCCTTAACCTTTGCACCGCCAAGGATTGCAACGAAGGGGCGCTCGGGGTTAGCAAGAGCCTTGCCCATGATGCCGATTTCCTTCTGAATGAGGTAGCCGCAAACTGCGGGGAGGTAGTCAGCAACACCTGCGGTGGTTGCATGTGCACGGTGAGCGGTACCGAAAGCGTCATTTACATAAACTTCTGCCATGGAAGCGAGTTCCTTAGCGAATTCGGGGTCGTTCTTTTCTTCGCGAGCGTCGAAACGAACATTTTCAAGGAGCATTGCCTGACCTTCCTTGAGGGCAGCAGCCTTTGCCTTTGCATCTTCGCCTACGATATCGTTTGCGAGTTCAACGGTCTGACCGAGAAGCTCGGTAAGACGGGCCGCAACGGGAGCGAGGGAGTACTTGGGGTTAACTTCGCCCTTGGGCTTGCCCATGTGAGAGCAGAGGATAACCTTTGCACCCTGACCGAGAAGGTACTTGATGGTGGGGAGAGCTTCTACGATTCTCTTGTCGGAAGTGATCTTGCCATCTTTAAGCGGTACATTAAAGTCGCAACGAACGAGGACTTTTTTACCTGCAACAGCAACATCTTCAATTGTTTTCTTGTTATACATTAGATGTACACTCCTTTTATATATAATTTGTAATAAACAAAAAATTTATCCACTTTTTAATATACCACATAATTTCAAGAATATCAACACAATTTGTTAATTTTTTGGCATAAAAAAGTGTTTACTTTTGAGTGCAAATAGATTAAAATAGAGTGGAATGGGAGGGATAAGCTATGACCGACAACTATTTCGCACTTTCAAAGGTGTATGATAAACTAAACGGCGACCTTGACTATGTGTCATGGGCAAAGTACATAGACGAAAAAATCAAATCGCACTCGGAAATAGATGTGTCCCTTGTGCTTGATTTGTGCTCGGGCACGGGTACAATGACAATGGAGCTTGACCGCCTTGGCTATGACATGACGGGTATCGACCTTTCCCCCGAGATGCTTGATATTGCGCGGCAAAAGGCCGCAGATGCGGGCAGGGCAGAAAATATTTTGTATCTTTGTCAGGACATGTGCGATTTTGAACTTTACGGCACGGTTCAGGCTGTGGTAAGCTGTCTTGACAGCCTTAACCACCTTGATTGCAAAAAAGACCTCAAAAAGGTGTTTGACCTTGTGCATAACTATCTTGAAAGCGGCGGACTTTTCATGTTTGACCTAAATTCGCCATACAAATTCAAGAATATTTACGGTACAAACGCCTATGTGCTTGAGGATGAGGGCGTTTTCTGCGGCTGGCAGAATATTTATGATAAAGAAAGTCGCATTTGCGATTTTTATACCACGGTTTTTGTTGAAAGTGAGGACGGCAAATATGAGCGCTTTGACGATTATGAGCGCGAGTATTGCTTTACGCAAAAAGAAGTTGAAAAGTTGCTTGAAAAATGCGGCTTTGAGATAGTTTCCGTCGACGGCGACATCGACGGCTCACCCGTACAAAAAGATACCGAAAGACTTTATTTTACGGCAAAACGCGTTTAACCAATGTATGTAGGGACGATTAGTAATCGCCCGTGGCAATGGATAGATGTTTTTATTCGGGCGAATGATATTCGCCCCTACGGATTGTGCGTTTTATACGCAAGCGTGTAAGGAGAACATTATGGCAAAATCACAAATTCTTCGTGCAATGACCCGTGACGGCAGTGCGCGAATTCATGTTATAAATTCAACCGCAATGGTTGAAGAGTTTCGCAAACTTCATGCAACCGCTCCCACGGCAACCGCGGCGGGCGGACGCCTTTTGACTGCGGTTTCTGTAATGGGATCGATGAACGGTGAAAAGCGCGACACAACCACCGTGCAGATAAACGGTGACGGCCCGCTTGGCAAACTCATTGCCGTTGCCGACTATTTCGGCAATGTAAAAGCGTATGTTGAAAACCCCGAAACTCATTTACCCATCAAGGCAAACGGCCATCTTGATGTGGGCGGCGCTGTTGGTATGGGACGCATGACCGTTGTGCGTGAATGCGGTCAGGCAGAGCCCCATATCGGCATGGTTGAACTGCGTACCGGCGAGATTGCCGAGGATATTGCGGCGTACTATGCCGAAAGTGAGCAGATTCCCACTCTCCTTGCGCTTGGTGTGCTTGTTGAAAAGGATGCAACCGTGCGCGCGGCGGGCGGCGTGCTTGTGCAGCTCCTCCCCTTTGCCGACGAGGCGGTTATCACAAAACTTGAGGAAAACTCGGCGGCGCTTTCAAATGTTTCCCGCCTTTTTGACGAGGGCAAAACACTTGAAGAAATCGCGGATGTTGCACTTTCGGGCATAGACTATGACATTTTTGATGTGCTTGATGTTGAGTATAAATGCGATTGCTCGCGCGACAGAATGAAGCGCGCGCTCATCTCCGTTGGCGCAAAGGATTTAAATGAAATGTTTGCCGAAAATGTTGCCGATGGCAAGGCAGAGGAACTTGAAATTTCCTGCCGCTTCTGCAATAAGGCATTTGCATTTACCAAATCCGATTTGGGAGTGTAAATTATGACACCAAAGGCCCCCTTGTCTAAAGGGGGCTGTCGTGTTTGCCACGACTCTTGGATATGTATCCCTCCGTCGCCGTACGGCGCCACCTCCCTTTAGGCAAGGGAGGCTCATGGACATTTTTCACTTACCAATCCGTTTTAAAAAATTCACGAAATTTTCATTTACTTTTACACTTTTGTATAGTATAATGATATGACATGCTCTTTTTGGAGGTGTGACTTATGAAAAGAACACTTGCGGCGCTTATTGCGGCGCTCTGCCTTGCGGGTTGCGGCCAAATTGCCCAAACTTCAACCGAGGCAACAACCACCGAAATTACCACCGCTGTTGTCAGCGCAGAAGAAACAACTGCCGAAACCACGGCTACAGAAACCGTGGCAATAACTGAGGCTGTAACTACCGAGGTTGTCACAACCGTAGAGGTTACAACCGAGGCTACAACTGTTGCCACAACAGAAGCAACAACAGTTGCAACAACTGTGGCTACCACCGAGATTACAACCGCTGTAACCGAGGCAACTGAAGTAAGCGAAGTAACCGAAGTAACAACTGTTGCCACAACCGTGACCGAGATGCCCGAGGAAACTACCGCTCCCGAGGAGTTCAGCTTTGCAGAAAGCGACCTTTCGCAATACATTTTGCTTGGCAAATACCTTGGAATAGAGGTTCACATTCCCGCGCCGGACCCCGTCAGCGATGACGAAATTGATGCGGAGATTGACAAGGTTATCGAAACTCTCCCTGCCGAGGCAATGCTCTATACCCGCGCGTGCGTTGAGGGCGATAAGGTTAACATAAACTATGCAGGCTCTATTGACGGTGTGGCGTTTGACGGCGGCACGGCTGAAAATGTG
>JAZQWE010000033.1:0-1945 GCA_045632225.1 Eubacteriales bacterium
GTGTTCTTTTTAACACCAATATTTCCAACGGAGAAAAGGTTATTACCGCTCTCAATGTTCTTTTCAAAAGCAAGCGGCCAGAGTTTTTTGAAATAAATAACCACAACTGCTAAAATTGCGCCAAGCTGGATTACAACTTCAAACATTTCCCAAAAGGCATCACTTACATTAAGTTTAAGCACATCGTTAAGCAAAATCATGTGACCCGTGCTTGAAATAGGAAGCCATTCTGTAATTCCCTCAACTATTCCAAGTAGAATTGTTTTGATTATCTCAATAAAAAAGTCCATCAATTTGCTCCTCTCAAAATGTCACCCGCTTTAACTTCAAAAGGCACCTTCACCTTGAAAAGCATTGCAGGGTGCGGCGCAGATTCAATATCTTCGCCGTTTTCGCCAAAGATTTCCTCAGCAACAAAGCCTTTTCCGATTTTTCCGGGTGAAATAAGTTCAACCTTTTCGCCGCGACTTACTTTGTTACGCTGAACAAATGTCGCAAGCGAAGTTTGCGCGTCATAGACAACCGCCGTTGCGATATACGCCTTTTCGCGGATGTAACCCATATTTTCGCAAACCTGAGCAACATCACCCGTGCTGTCAAACCAATAGCCGGTAGCGTAATCACGGTGGCTTACACTGCAAAGCTCGTCAAGCCATTCGGGATTGAATTTGTAGTTCTCGGGGTCAGCAAAATATGCATCAATTGCCATGCGGTAAGCGTTTGTAACCACGGCTGTGTAGTATGCACTCTTCATTCTGCCCTCAATTTTAAAGCTGGTAATACCCGCCTCGATAAGCTCCGGGACATGCTCAATCATGCACATGTCACGCGAACTCATGATAAATGTGCCGTCCTTATCCTCATAAAGCGAAAGAGGTTGGTCAGGGCGCTTTTCCTCAAAAATTTCAAGGGTGCGATAATTCCAGCGGCAAGGCTGTGCACATGCGCCACGGTTGGAATCCCTACCTGTATAAAAGTTTGAAAGCAAGCATCTGCCGCTGTATGACACACACATTGCACCGTGAATAAAGCACTCAATATCGGTGTCCTCCGGGATGCTTTTACAAATCTCTGAAACCTCATTCATACTAAGTTCTCTTGCAAGCACAACACGCTTTGCGCCAAGGTCACGCCATGCAAGCACATCGTATGTGCTAACACTTGAGGCCTGAGTGGAAACATGGATTTCCATATTGGGTGCAAGTTTTTTGACAAGGGACAGCACACCAAGGTCACTGACAATCACGGCATCAACACCGCTTGTCGCAAGAAATGCAATATACTCTGAAAGTGCCTCATACTCGTATGTACGCGGCATTGTATTAACGGTTACATAAACCTTTACGCCGCGCTCGTGCGCGTAAGCAGCCGCCTCTATAATCTCTTCGTTTGTAAAATTATCTGCCGCGGCGCGCATGCCAAATGCATTGCCCGCAAGATAAACGGCATCGGCGCCGTAAAGCACCGCTGCTTTAAGTTTTTCAAAATTGCCCGCAGGAGCGAGCAGTTCAGGTCGTTTTTGCAAGAAAACACATCCTTTCGGAATTTGTCTTATTCGTATTTGTATTTATATTTAACCTCATCAACAAGGTCGCTTATAAGATTTGTCACATAGACAGCAAAAATCATAGCAATAACAAAATCAAACATCCACACAAACTCAAAGCGTGGCATGTATACATATCTGCCATCGCGAAGCGGTATGCGCTCGGCATACACAATTAGGTAGAAATAAAGCTCGCTCATAATAGCTGTGATAATGCTGATTATGCGCATGCCCATAATCTTTGCGCCGTATACCTTTTCAAGTGGGCGCATACTGTTTGATGCACCTGTGATTGCGTTTATACCCGTGTGTGCGCGTACAATACGCATCATCACCGCCGCCAAAGACAGCATAACCAAAATAAACGCTATTTGCGAAGCGCCGTTTGCCGCGGCGTAA
>JAZQWE010000034.1:0-5370 GCA_045632225.1 Eubacteriales bacterium
CATTCTTTACATAAGGAGCAAACCAATGTGCATCTGTTACATCGCTAAAGCGACCGTCATAAGTGCGATTAGCGCTAAACTTTGCCTTTTCATAAGCAACGCTGTTAAAGCCGATAATCTTTTCGATAAGTGGCATTGGATTAAGCGCCGCTGTGTATGAAGTGCCGCCGATTGCCGCCTTTGCACTTCCGTCACCTACAACAATGCCATCCTTATTTGCAATATATGGTTCAATCATTGCATGGCGCGCACCGCTTGTGTCCTTGCCCTCGTATGCATTGTAAACAATCCATCCCTGACCTGCAGTATCAATAAGATTTGATGCAGAACCGGTACCGCTTACAAACTCTGACTGAGAAATAATAGGAGCTTTGCACTTTTTCCAGTTGTTAATATCCATTGGATCTCCGCCAAGGAACTTGAGATATGCTACACAGTACTCTTTGGATGTATAGTTAGAACCCGAATATGTGATAAAGACTGTACCGTCATCTGCATAAAGAGGAGATGCACATTCTACGGTTTTGGGAGTGGTTTCGCCGGTAACTGAATTGGTTCTATGTCCTCCCATTTCCCAACTTTCGGTAGGATAGCAAATCACGCTTGACTCACCGTCGAATGTCCAAGGATTGGTCATGGGGAGAATATTGATGGTTTGATAATGGTCGGGGGTGCCTGCAAGTTCATCGGTTACATACAAAACATAAAGTTTTCCGTCGATGCGGATGTCACCCTGTCCTGCCGCCCATTTTTCATTGAATCCTTCGATATTGGGAGCGCGTACTGCCAAAGAATCGTTGATTACACCGGTCACGGGGTTGCCCCAGCGTCCGAGAATATTATCACCGTCAAGGCATTTGAGCACATACATGCGATGCGTTGCTTCATTTGCGGTGTTATCCGCACCCGCGCCACCAAAATAGAGGTACCAACCGCCGTTACCCTCTCCTATTTCCTCGTCGGTATAGTAAAGGAGAGTGGGCGACCATGTGCTGTTTGACCATGCCTTATCCGCCTCGGGTGTGTAAATTCTTGTACCGCCGTAGTGAATAAGGTCACCGATATTGGTTGCACGAACCAAATTTACATTTGCAGAACCGGTGGTCGAAGTGTAATAATAATATCCGTCATGGTAGAAAAGCCAAGGGTCTGCGCCGTCATTACGAATGGGACTTGTAAATGTATATGTACCAACCTCTTTTACAGAAAGGTCAACTGCACTTACAATAGTGCTTGTTGCATTGCCGCTTAAAGTTTCCGTGCCTATCATTTCAACAAGGTGAGCAAACTCACCGCCGTTTACAGTTACATCGAATTTACCGTTGAATGTACCCGTTTCAAGAGGATTTGCGGCAATCTTGTGATAGAATGTGCCGCCGTTCAAAGTAAGAGTCACGGTGCCGTTATAAACACCGTTTGCGGAAAGAGTTGCCGCCGCAATACCTTGATAAAATGTGCCGCCGTTTACTGTAGCAATAAGGTCACCGTCATGGGAATTGCTTGAACCAAGAGTAACGCGCTCATGAAATTCACCGCCATTAATAGTGAGTTTTGCGGTATAGTTCTTTGAGCCGTCTACCGTTGTACCGCCGCGAACTCTCTGCCAAATACCGCTGTCAATTGTTACGCTTCCTTCGTGGTCGGTATATGCACTACGGCTACCACCCATTACAGAAAGATACTGTTCACTACCCGAAACTTTACCGCTTATAATGCCCTCTCCAAGCACAAGATTAAAACCGTTGCCGTAAATAGAGGGGTAACTTGTAGCGCTGTTAAGTACAATATTGTTAAACTCAGTATCACCGCCGCAATAATAGTTGTATCCAAAGTTGATACATGCGCCGTTTATTCTGTAGTCAACACCGTCATAAACGGATGTAATAGTAACCTTACCCGCGTGAGGAAGGTCAACAAGCGCGGAACTCATGGAATATTCGCCGCAAATAACTACCGTACCGCCGCTCTCTGCAAGCGCTCTGTACGCTTCATGAATTGAACCAAAGGCGTTGTTTACGCTTGAACCGTTGCCGGTGCCGCCGCCCTTAACAAACAAAACTCTGTCTGTAGAAACGGTGAACGAGTTCGCAAGCGATTCCACAGATGCTTTATCAAATGCTTTTTCATCAATGTTAAGTGTGCCGTTAAAGTTACTTCCGTTTACGGTGCACTTTTCAATTTTACCGCCAAGGAGAGTTATTGCATAAGAGTTTACTTTGTCGCTTATCAAAAGATTTGAAATTATACCCGAACTCATATTGAGCGTTACATCAGTTGCTCCCTTTTCGTTTGAGAGTGTGCCTATTTTACCGCTGATAAGTTCAATTAATTTGCAATCTGTAAGATTTTTAACCGTAGCACCGCATACAATAACGCTCTTTGCACCTGAAACTTCTTTAAAAGTAGTGCTTGAAAGTGTGGCAGAGCCAAAAACAGAAACATCATTTACCGCAATAACTTTTTCTCCGATATAGAGGTGTCCGTTTTGAGAGTCAAAGTTCTTAACTTCAAGAGGCATGCTGTAAAACTCTGTTTCTCCACCGAGAATATAACTTTCAGCCACAATTTTGTCACCCGTGATGTACACTTTTTCGGTGTGCGAAGGCTCTTTGAATTCACCAAGGTTTAAAGTGCCGACAACAACAATCTTACTACCGTTATCAGCCGCTTTTTCAAATGCTTTTGCAAAGGCGGTGGGGCTGTTTTTATCCTCGCCGTTGCCATCTCCGTTTTGAGATGCGTAAATTACCGCGGTGTTTTCAAGAAGATCAAACTCAGAACCGAGTTTTTCTATCTCGGAGGAAGTGTAGTAATTGGCATTGTAATTAAGAATTGTCGGTTTGTCCGCCTTAACTTCAAGTTTTTTAACCTCATCGTTATAGCACCAAACGGTTGCATTTTCAACCTTTGTGCCACCGAGGTTTACTATAGCCGTGCCAATTACATTATTTACATTGAGTGTGCCGATTTTACCGCCGTTAAGCGTAACTGTGGCATCGCCGTTAAGACGGCGGGAATTGTCGCCGCCAACATTGAAGTTTTTCACCTCGCCGCCGTACATGTTCATAACAGCGCTTGTGCTATAGTGAGTTTTAAGCGAAGCACCGTAAAGATTTTCAATGTAACCGCCGTAAACATCTATGTAATGTGTTCCCGTAAATGTGCAAATTTGGTAAAGGGAGCCGCTTACACCGTCAAGTTTGTCGCGAGTACCGCCGACAACATGGAGAAATGCGCCGCTTTTGATAGTGATATGTGTGTCAAGCCCCGTATCAATTGTGTCGTCGGGCGCCTGAAAACCGCCTACAACATAAGCGCCGGTAGTTTCGCTGTCCGTACGCGTCATTGTAAGTCCATCACCAAAGGTAATGGGATTATACTGTGCAGTAAAGTTGATAGTACCCGTGTAAACAATATCAATATTTTCAAAAGAAGTTGTACCGTTTAACATATAACGGAGATTCTTTCCAAATATAAGTTTTGCACCGTTTTCTCTGTAGTCGGTATCTTCACCAACCGCGGTGAGTTTTACGGAGTAATTAGGATGCGCAACTTCGTTAACGGTTTTTACAACATCGTATGCATTTTGAAAAACTACCACAAGTTCACCGCTAACTTTGTTGCGGTTGGCAAGATTAAATGCATAAGTAAGTGTCTTTACCGGCGAATCGGCGTCGCCGTTTCTAAGTGTATCCTCACCTGTTTCGGAATTGATGTAGTAATAAGTCACATCCTCTGCCGCGACAGTAATTCCGAGTACAAGTGCAAATGCAAACATAATAAGTAAAAATCTCTTCATTTTCAAACCTCCGTTAGCTATTTGTACAAACATATAATACAACCGCGAGTATGCTTTAGTCAATTTGATTGTAATAAGCGATGAATTTTTTTAATATATCAGTCAATATTTGCAACTTTTTTCTTCCACTCAAGCGGTGACATTCCCACACTCTTTGTAAAAGACTTATAAAAATTTATGTATGCACCAAAACCGCATTCGTTGCTTATCTGCGCAAGAGAAGCATCTGAATTTAACAGAAGTTGCTTTGCCTTTTCTATTTTCATGCCGCTTATATATGCATGAGGTGTTTTACCCGTTTCTTTTTTGAACGCTTTTATAAAGTAGTTTTCGTTATATCCGCATTCCTTGGCGAGTTCTTCAACAGAATAATTTCTTCTGAAATCCGCAGAAACAACGGACACCACTTTCATAACCATTCGGCTTTCTTTAAAAACCTCGCTGCTGTTTTTAAGCGATGCAAGTATCTGATATACAACCGCCGCTTTTTCCACCTTTGCGCCACCCGAAAATATCAAATTTTCAAGTTTTCGAAATAGCGGAAAAAGTTCTTCAAAGTCTATTTTTCCGCGTGTGGGCAAAATGTTGGTACACTCTTTAAAATGACCGGCGAAATGAATAAAGAAATATGAGGGACACTCGCTTTCAAAATTTCCTTCTTGCAACAACCCACTTCTTTGAATGTAATATTCTCCCGCCCGCACCTCAATGGGCACGGAATCCTCGGTAAATCGCAAAACTCCGTCAAAAACCATTATAAGCACATCCTGCGAGCAAGTTCTGGTCATGTGCCGCTCATGTTTTTCAAAATATCTGAACGATGCATCTGTCCAAACGGGCAATGTATCAAGTGAAAATCCAAAAGGCATAAATTGTCACCTCGCTATAAACCGATTATACAACAAAAAAGCGATTTTTGCAATATGTACAATTTATTGGACACCAAATATTTTAAAATATATCATGGAGGTGAGCGGAAATGATTTTATCAAAAGAAGTTGTGGCAATAGCGCGCCGCGCTGTTGAAAAATGCGGCACCAGAGAACCGTTTGAAATTGCAAAAATGTGCCGCGCCGAACTGATTATAAAAGAGCTTGGTTCACTCAAAGGTTTTTACAAAATAATAAACAATGTGCCATTTATATTTATAAACAAGTCCCTATCTGCAAAAGACGCGCGACTTGTTTGCGCCCATGAACTCGGGCACCACGCACTCCACAGAGAATTTGCAAGAGTTGGATTTGAGGAGTTTTCGCTTTTTTGTGAAACTTCACGCAGAGAATATGAGGCAAATCTTTTTGCGGCCGAACTCCTCATTGACGATGAAGCGCTTGAAGAATTTATAGAATACGGCTACTCGCAAAATCAAATTGCCGCGGCATTCGGCATTGAAGAAAAGCTTGTCCAGATGAAGCTAAACACCTTGAAAAAAATATAAAGTTATGATAAAATGGTAGAAAACCTTTTGGGGAGGCTATCATGACTTTTGAAAACATAAACGCCGGTTGGAATGACCTTTGTTACAGCGCTTCAAACGGCGTTGAACTTAAATATCAACTCTACATTCCGGA
>JAZQWE010000035.1:0-5208 GCA_045632225.1 Eubacteriales bacterium
GGCAACCACCACCATTCCTTATTCCATCACCGTAAATGCGGGTGATTTTGACCTCTTTGGCGGCGGTAATTTCCGTACCGACCCTGAGCAGGTGCTCGGCTCCATTGCGGCACCCGTCAGCATCACCATTAACGGCGGCACTTTCGGTACAAGCGGTACTTATGATGTAATGAATCCCAACAAGACATACATCGGAACCAACATTTCGGGTATGGGTATTCTTGCTGATGATGCAACTCTTACCATCAACGGCGGTACATTCAATCATGCCATCTTTGTTCAGGGCAGACGCGGTACCGTAAAATCCAAGGCATCGAGAATTTCCTCCGACCTTGCAAGTGATGCAAAGTATTATGCTGTTGACGGCGATATTGAAATCAATATCAATGGCGGTACATTCCTTGGCGGCGGTATCGTTGCCGAATATACCGAGGTTGGTTACAACTTCCTTATGAGAGGTAACTACACCGTAAATATTGCGGCAGGCGCAACCTTTGCAGACGGTACAGTTATTGATGCAACCGAGGTTAAGGCTTATGCGGGCAGCGAAAACAAGGCGACTCTTGTTTACGATGCAAGCTACACAAACCTTACCGTTAGCCGTTTTGACACAGTTAACGGTGTGGCACAGACTTATGACGAGCCCCTCCGTGTAACCTTTATCGGTGACTCCATTACCGAGGGTGCAAGTGCTTCTAACCGTATGACACAGAGCTACAGCGCAATGTTCCTTGAAGCGGCACGCGCGGCGGGCAAGGATGTAATCGTTACAAACCTTGGCGCAAGTTCTGCGGGCATGCTCCCCTCCACTTCTGACCGTTACTATCCCACACTTTTGGCATACCCGATTGCACTTTATGAAACCGATGCAGATTACTTTGTATTTGCACTCGGCACCAACGATGCAAACTCTGTTGGCGGCTCAAACGGTGCGGAAAATGCATACTATACAAATTACAAGGCGTTTATCGAGGCTTGCGGCAACAATGCCGATACCGAAAAGGTATTTGTAACAAGCGCACTTATCCGTACAAACGATAATGTAAACGATAACCGCGCAAGTGCACTTATCCGTCCTCTTCAAAAGCAGATTGCAACCGAACTTGCGGCTGTAGAGCCTGATAAGTATGTATTTGTTGATACTTATGCGCTTCTCTTTGATGAAGCGGCGGCAGGCACTCTTCTTTCCACATCCGACTATCTCCACCCCACTACCGAGGGTCATGCGGCAATGGGTCAGGCGATGTACGATGCAATTTTCGGCGGCGTTTGCACAGTAGAAGGCTTTGAAATGAGCGACATCTTTGTATCTGCAAGCGGTACACGCTATGGCGCAGGTACTATTGATGACCCCACAAGCAGCCTTGCAATCGCTTTCTCCAAGGCGGCGGCAAATGCAACCATCCACATCATGGGTAATTTGGAAGTTCCTTATCCCATGAATACTCCCATCGGTCTTGAAATGCTCACCATCACAGGTGAGGGAAGCGGTGCAACTCTTACACTCACCTATGCGGATGATGTTCCTTTCAAGATTAACAGCGCATTCAAGCTTGACAATATCACTCTTGCTAAAGAAAAGAATGCAATTGTTATGATTGGTAACTACAATAATGTAGAAATTACCGACAGCGTTTCCTTTAATGCAAATGTTGACTTCTGCGCAGGTTCAACCGTGCAGGCAAACATTACAAATGTTGATGTTACCGCAAACAGCTACTATGACAGCGTAGAAACCGTTTCAAGTGATAAGGACTGTGTTGTTACAATAAACGGTGGCGCATTCAGAAACCTTATGTTCGGTAACCGCCGTTACTACGGCTCGGCTCCTTTCGGTATCTACAGCGGTAATATGGTTGTTAATGTTGGAAACGGTGTTACCGTTGCTTCCAATACCAACAGCGGTATTTCCGGCATGAACTACCTCACCGGCACAATAATAGCAAATATTGCTTCTTGGGGTGATAACACACTCCGTACCTTCGCGCGTGCGGGTGGCGTTTCCTCACCCGTTAAGTTTGACTCTTACAACAACACCGGCGATGTTACTGTTAATGTATTGAACAATGCAAACATTACCGTTGCCCGTGCTTATGACATCAATATGGATGGCGCAGTTAACTTTGTAGACGCTTTGGCGGCTATCAAGTCAACTCTCAACGGCACCACCGAGGCAGAAAAACTCTGCTTCTTCGGCAACAGTATCGCACTCATTGATGTGCTTGGCATGTTCAAAGCCTTTGTTAAATAATAAGGAAGGAAAAATTTAATTCATGAAGAAGAAGTTTCTCTTAACACTTGGACTTGTTCTTGTGTTTGTACTCACTCTTGCGTTTGCGGCAAGTGCGGCAACCAATGTCGTATATGTTAAAGACGAAGGTACAGGCAACGGTTTGAGTCCCGAAACAGCGACATCGTCGCTCACCACAGCGTACTCAAAACTCGATCTTTCGGATGATTGTACAGTGGTTATCTGCGGCCCCTATACCCAGAAAGTTTCGTGGGTATGGAAGGGCGGCGACTACGAAGGTAGCGTAACCTTTACAAGCGTTTACGACGGTGTTGACTACCGCAAAACCGATGGAGCAAACTACAGCTTTGCGGCGGTTCGTTTTATATGCTTTGGCGAAACCAAGTTTGAAAACCTTGACTTTGTCTGCACCAAGACAAACATGCTTGTTGTAGGTCAGTGCAACCCCGTAACCGTTGGTGAGGGTGTTACCATGACCGGTAAGGATATGAAGGGTGGCAGCATTGGTGCTTCCTTCTGTATCCTCGGCGGCTATCGCGGAGAGCAGTCAAATCCCCCCGAAGGCTCTACTGCGGATACAAATATCACCGTTCTTTCCGGTAGTGCTATCTACATCGTACCTTTCAACCACACCATGAAAGGTGAGTTCTCAGGTACTGCAAACATTAAAATCGGCGGCAATGCAGATGTAAGTGTTCTTCACGGTTCTTCTGCATATCCCGACGGCATTGTAAACGGCAATGTAAAAGTTGAAATTGGCGGCAATGCTCGCGTTGGCAAGTTCTACGGCTGTACAAGTGATACCACCGTCAATTCCTACGAGTTCACATGGAAGTCCGGTACAATCGAAAACTTCTACTGGGTATGCCCCAACACCCCCGCAAAGAAAATTGATATTAAGGGCACTACAACCCTCAAGGCAACTCCCTCTGTAATGGAGCAGGATAACTTCTCCACCATCGCAGGTAACTTTGGTACCGTAAAGGAAATTGCAGAAGAAGTTGTTGTTCGTCCCGATGCGCTTACCAATGCAACCGTTGTTTATATTAAGGACGGCGGCACCGGCAACGGTTCCTCTGCGGAAAAGGCACTTCCGAGCATCAACGAGGCTATGGCGGCACTTGACCTTTCCAAGGACTGTACTATCGTTGTTTGCGGCGAGTATGCACTCCCCACTCCCTTTAACTATGGCAAGGACTTTGACGGTAGCGTAACCTTTACAAGCGTTTACGGCGGCGTTGACTACCGTAAGAGCGGCGCAAATATTTCTTTCAAGACCGGTCGTTTTGTATGCTGGGGCGAAACTATTTTCAAGGATATGGACTTTGTCTGCACAGGCACAAACCTCCTTGTTGTAGCACAGCATAACCCCATCACCGTGGCTGAAGGCGTTACTATTAAGGGCGGTAGCCTTTCCGGTGGTGCTGTAAACCGTTCATTTGCCATCATCGGCGGACATCAGCACCGCGTTGGCGAATATGCTTACACCGATGACAGAGATACACATATCACCGTCCTTTCCGGTGCATATATCTATGTTGTTCCGTTCTCTCGCGATATGCTCGGTGACTACAGCGGTACCGCGTATGTTACCGTTGGCGGCAATGCTGAACTCGGCGTACTCCACGGCAGTGCGGTATGTAGCACTCCCTATCCCGACGGTGTTAGCATCGGCGATGTAAAACTCACCGTTAAGGATAATGCAACCGTTAAGACTTTCTACGGCTGTACTCAGGTTACCAACATTAACTCCATCGAGCTTAACTGGCTCGGCGGTACTATCAATAAGTTTGAGTGGAACTGTGCGGCAACTCCCACAGCGGATTACAGAGTTGTAAACAAGACCGTGCTCAAGGCGGCTGATGCTGTAAAGGCCCAGGCTAACAACTTTGATGTAATCGCGGCTAATTTTGACATTGTAACCACTCCTGCAGACACAACTAACTATGTTGTACCCATGGCTCCCGTTGTTGAAACCAACTATGGCGCGGCACGCGGTCTTTACACCCTCGGCCTTGCTCAGGGTTATGACACCACCGGCACAAACTTCGGCCTTACCGACAAGATTACCAGAATTCAGACAGTAGTTCAGGTTATCCGTTTCCTCGGTAAAGAAGCAGAGGTTAAGGCAGGCACATTCACACATCCTTTCACCGATGTTCCCGCATGGGCAAACAACTATGTAGGTTATGCTTATGCAAACAACATTACCTCGGGTCGTAGCGCAACCAAGTTTGACCCCGACGGAGTTGTAGACGAAATGCAGTTCCTCACCTTCATGCTCCGTGCAATCGGTTATGAAGATGCAAAGGGCGATTTCGTATGGAACAACCCCTACACTCTTGCAAATAAGGTTCGCATGTCCAAGGCAGACGGCACCGGCAGCATTTTCAACCGTGGCGATGCTTTCCGCACCTCTTGGGATGCACTTTATGCAACCGCAAAGAATGGCAACCGCGTTTACGATAACCTTATCGCAAACGGCACCATTACAAATGCAAAACTTGATGCGGCTGTAAAAGAAGCACAGACTGCAAAGGCAGAAATCAACCGCACTCCCCTTGCAAAGGTTGAAGAAAGCGGCTACAATGTGATTTCCATTGAAGACTACAAGGACAAGACCTTTGCAGGCTTCATGGCACAGTTTGTAGGCTTCTTCTCCGGTTATGAGTTTGCAAGAGCATCCGACGGTACTCCCCGTCTTGCAATGCCCGACTCTTGGTTCCAGCTTTTGAACGGTCCTTATGCCGAGTACAACAAGAACAATGTTCACGAGGATAAGCTCCGCTTTAACGAAGAAACCGGCGTTTGGGAATCTTGGAATGACGATGACTTCTCCATCGACTTCCTTGACCAGTACATTCTCCGCGATATGTACAATCAGTATGGCACATTCGCATCCAAGCTCATCAAGGATGGCTGGATTAACTACAATGTATACGACATGGGCGGCGGTC
>JAZQWE010000036.1:0-3091 GCA_045632225.1 Eubacteriales bacterium
GCGCCGACGGCAAAAAGTTCGTCCATTGCGATTGCGCTTGAGGGGCCGCCGATGCCCGTTGAGCAAACGCTCACCTTTTCTCCAAGGAGTTTGCCCGTGTAAACGGTGTATTCGCGGTTGCGCACGATGAACTCGGGCTCATCAAAATAAGCCGCGATTTGCTCGCATCTGTCGGGGTCGCCGGGGAGAATTACATATCTGCCGACATCGCCCTCTCTGCATTTGATATGGTATTGGAGTTCGTTTTCGGGTACCATCTACATCACCTCGTTAGAAAAACTGTATGGCAATAAATCCTTTAGTGTAAGTGATTTTATGCCGACTTTATCAAGTACATAAATGGGGAAAGTGTCCGCGCAAAACTCGCGCATTATCTGGCGGCAAACCCCGCAGGGGTAAAACGCGCCGTCAATTTCGCCGTTTTTGCCGCCCACAACGGCAATCGCTTCAAAATGGCGCTCGCCCGCAGAAATTGCCGCGGCAAACGCGCTTCTTTCAGCGCAGATTGTGGGGGAAAACGATGCATTTTCAATATTGCATCCAAGGTAAACCTTGCCGCTTTTGGCAAGGAGCGCCGCACCGACCGTGCAGGATGAGTAGGGGGAGTATGAGTTTTTCATCGCCTCTTTGGCGAGGGTGCAAAGTTCTTCTTTAGTCATGGTAAACCTCTGCAAAACTTTTTCCAAAAAGCGTATTTTTAACGCCGAGTAGGTCGCAAACCGTGGCACCGATGTCGCAAAAACTTTCCCTTGTGCCAAGGTTTTGCGGCTTTATTTTTTCGCCGAACATTATCATTGGCGTGTATTCGCGGGTGTGGTCCGTGCCACTAAACGAGGGGTCACAGCCGTGGTCGCCGGTGATGATAAGCACATCGTCGCTTTTCATTTTTTCGATAAATTTTGGTAGCCACCTGTCAAACTCGCAAATGGCATTGGCATAGCCGTCAACATCGCGGCGGTGGCCGTAAACCATATCAAAGTCAACGAGGTTGACAAAGCAAAAACCTTTAAAATCCTCATCCAAGGCGGCAAGAGTTTTTTCCATGCCGTCGGTATTGGATGTGGTTTTCACCGTTTTTGTAACGCCCTCACCCGCAAAAATATCGCTGATTTTGCCAATGCAATATGTTTCAAGCCCGGCCTCTTTTACAAGGTCAAGCGTGGTTTTGTGCGGCGGGCGGATTGCATAGTCATGGCGGCGCGGAGTGCGCACAAATGGGTATTTACCCTCAAACGGGCGCGCAATCACTCTGCCGACGCCGTGCTCTCCCACAAGAAGTTCGCGCGCGATTTCGCAACAGCGGTAGAGTTCGTCTATCGGCACTACATCCTCATGCGCGGCGATTTGAAAAACGCTGTCCGCCGAGGTGTAAACAATCAACTTGCCCGTGGCAATGTGCTCGTTGCCGTAGTCGGCAAGCACCGCCGTACCCGAATAGGGGAGGTTGCAAAGAGTGCCTATGCCGCATCTTTTTTCAAACTCGTCGATTATTTCTCTTGGAAAGCCGTTTGGATATGTGGGCATATCCCGCTCGGATACAACGCCGCACATTTCCAAGTGCCCAATGATTGTGTCCTTGCCGTTTGACTTTTCGCTCATGCGGGCGTATGCGCCGCGCGGCGAAGAAACGCCGCCAAAAAGACCTTCGATATTAAAAAGTCCAAGGCTTTTTAAATTGTCGGCGCAAAACTTTTTGCTTTTTTGCAGTGAGGCAAGTGTGTCAGCGCCCCCGTCACCGTAGCGGGCGGCGTCGGGCATGGCACCAATGCCAAAACTGTCAAGTACAATTAAAAACACACGGTTTATCATAACGGTAGTGTAAAATATAATTTATATGATTAAACTAATGTTTTTGGGGCGGACATGTGCCGAACCCAAAACTCCTTAAAAACCGCACGCGGTTGAGCGTGGCGCGAGCGAACGGTTTTGAAAACACATGAAAATGCTTGCATTTTCATGTGTTAGATTTTAAATACTTTATAAGCGAGCTTGTGCCAAGGCGGTCTGCGCCAAGGGACATAAATTCTTCTGCATCCTCAACGCTCTTTATGCCGCCTGCGGCCTTGATTTTGATACCCTTTACATTATCTCTGAAAAGTTTGATATCATGCGCGGTTGCGCCGCCTGTGCTAAAACCCGTGGAGGTTTTGATATAGTCAGCGCCGCTTTCGCTTACAACGCGGCACATTTCAATTTTTTCCGCATCGCTGAGAAGGCATGTTTCGATGATAACCTTTAAAATTTTGCCATCGCAAGCCTTGCGCACCGCCTTGATTTCGTCAAGAATGGCGTCAAAGTTGCCCTCTTTGAGGTCGCCGAGGTTGATTACCATGTCAATTTCGTCGGCACCGTTTTCAACCGCGTCTGCGGTTTCCACAACCTTTGAAAGTTTGGTTGAATATCCGTTTGGAAAGCCGATTACAGTACAGATTGCCACTCTGCCGTTTGCATACGCCTTGCCGCGTTCTACAAAAGACGGTGGAATGCACACCGATGCGGTGCCGTTTTCTGCCGCCACATCAATAAGCGCCTTAATCTCGTCAAAAGTTGCATCCACTCTTAAGAGAGTGTGGTCAACGCGACCGAGGATTTCTTCATCCGTGTATTTTCTCATGGTAACCTCCGAAAAAAGTTATCTTGTATGAATGTTAATATATTTTTCGCTGAATTTGGAATAAACTATACGCTGGCTGTGGTAAAGACCGCTGTAGCCCGATGTCATGTAACTGATACAGCAAACAAGTGCAAAAATCAAAACGCCCTCGCCGCCAAACACCTCGGTTGCAAGCATTACGGATGCAACGGGACAGTTTACAACGCTGCAGAACAGTGCAACAAAGCCGATTGCCGCGCCAAAAGAGGGGTCAAGGCCGATAAGGGGGGCAACAATACAGCCAAAAGTTGAGCCGATAAAGAAAGTGGGCACAATTTCGCCGCCCTTAAAGCCTGCGGCAACGGTGATTACGGTAAAGAGGATTTTAAGCAAAAATGCTTCCATGCGCGCTTCTCCCGCGAGTGCACGCTCGATAATGTGCATGCCCGCACCGTTGTAGTCGCGTGTGCCGAGAATCATGGTAAGCGCAACGATAAT
>JAZQWE010000037.1:0-5295 GCA_045632225.1 Eubacteriales bacterium
ACCGCTTGGCCTCCGACTTCATGCTCTTCTCCCTCTTCTGGAAGCGTACCACCAAGGCAGGCGCTATCGCAGGTATGGTAAGCGGCGCAGGCATGGTATTCCTTTGGAAACTTGTTATAAGCAAGCTCGGCGGCGTGTTCGGAATTTACGAACTTCTCCCCGCATTCATCTTCTCGTCTATCTGCATTGTGGTATTCTCCCTTGTAACCAAGGCTCCCTCAAAGGAAATTGAAGAAGACTTTGAAGCAGTTTGCAGCGGCAATATTGAATAAGTTAACAGCAATAAAAAACATCCGCACAGCGGATGTTTTTTATTGCTTATTTTACTTAACAAGAGTTGCGGTTGAGGTTGCACCGTCCCATGCGATGTTATCATTGGAAACACCGAGAGCGTTTGCGATTGCACGAACGGGCAAGTATGTGCGATTGTTTTCGATAATTGCGGGAGCATCAAGCGCCACGGTTTTACCGTTTACAGTCATCGAAGGAGCATCAATGGTTACTACAATTGTTACTTCACTATTTGTAAGGGTTGCTGTTCTTGTAGCCGCGTCCCACTTAATACCGTCATTGCTTACACCAAAGGTGTTTGCAAGGAATCTAACGGGAAGGAGAACACGGTTGTTGCGATTGATAGGAGCCGCGTCAAGTGTCTGTTTTTCACCGTTTACATACGCTGTAGTGGAACCGATTGTGAGTTTAACTGTAGTGGTTGTAACAGCCTCTTCATCGCCCTCATAGGTAAGGAGAGTACCGTTATTTTCAATGTCCATAATCTTTTGTGCCGCTTTTGAGATAATTGCGGTTGCATCACCGTCAATAACAAGTTTGTAGTGATAGGTGTTGCCGGGTTTGGTTAAGAACTGTGTCTTATCGGTAATGATAAGAGTTGCACCGTCAAGTACATGAATGGTATTTTGCGCATTTTCCTGGAAGAGGATAATATCATCAAAAATTACATCGCCTGCGAGTTTAAGAACTGTACCGCTACCCATCTTGAATGCACATGCGGGGTTATTTGCGGGTTCGGGATTTTTGTAATCCTTGCCTTCCCAAACAGAGGTGAAAGTGAGAGGAGCAGAAAGCGAAGGAAGAGTAAATGAGTTTTCGTCTGCAGTACCCGCAACATAGGACTTACCGCTTACAACAACGGTGCCACCTGCGGTGAGGATATCAAGAACGCCGCCCTTGTAGGATTTAACCGCGGTTGCCGCTGTTTTACCGTCTTTTTTGTTATCGCCCGAATAGTCGAGGAAGCAAACTGCCTGAGCGCCATCCAAAGGTTCATCGGAAGAAGTCGCACCCGCAAGAACTTTAGCGCCGCTACCGATTGTAATTTCACCGTCACCGGATACATTTGAGAATGTACCGCCATTGATTACGGCTTTGCCGCCCGCCTCAACTATAATGTTGAAGTAATATGCCTGCTTTGACATAGTAACAACATTTTCGTTTACAGTAAGAGATGCGCCATTTTTAACAACAAGTGTATTCTGTCCGTTTTCCTGGAAAAGAATAATATTATCAAACACAACATCACCTAAAATATTAAGAGTTGTGCCGCTACCGAGTTTAAATGCACATGCAGGGTTAGTTGCAGGTTCGGGATTTTTGTAGTCAACGCCGTCATAAACAGAAGTGAAAACGAGCGGATTATCAAACGCAGGAAGATCGAATGAATTAACACCTTCTACGCCCGAAATATATGACTTACCGCTAACAATTACTGTGCCGCCCTTTTTGAGGAGTTTGAAAACGCCGTCGGTATAACCCTTTACGGGGGTATCGGAAGTTATACCGTCATTTGAATTGCTACCGGAATAATCAAGGAAGCAAGCGGTATCGCCGTCTTTAACCTTGTTTACAGAAACTGTTTCCTTTTCAGTAGAGAGCACGGTTGCGCCTTTGCCGATTGTGATTTTACCGTCGCCGGAAACATTTGAGAATGTACCGCCGTTAATAATCGCCTCGCCACCGTCATCAACCAAGACCTTCATATAATATGACTGTTTGGTCATGGTAACAACCTTTTCGGTAATTGTGAGAGTTGCACCGTCAAGTACACGAATTGTATTCTGCAATCCCTCTTGGAAGAGGATAACATCGTCAATTACAAGGTCGCTTGCAACAGTGAGAGTCTTGCCGCCGGCAAGTTTCATTGAGCCGGTAGCAGGATTGGTTGCAGGTTCAAAATTCTTATAGTCAACACCACCATAATTTGCAGTAATAGTTACCTGGCCGCGTGTCTTCCATGTGTAGTCTGCACCGATATGCAATTTTTCAAAAACTACGAGAGTGCCGCCGCCCTGAAGCAAGGAAATTGCACCGCTGCCGCTTGCGGCACCGAGTGATTTTTTAGCAGAACTGTTGCTGTAGCCGTCATTTTTATCATCACCCTTATTATAGGAAATGTACACCGCATTGTCAGCCGCAAATGCAGTAAGCGAAAGCGACGAGAGCAAAAGAAGTGCCGCCAAAACAAGTGATAAAATTTTGCGCATAGTATTTACCTTCCTTTATATAAAATCAATCAAGTACCACTTTAGGCCAGAGTTTTGTGGAGAATACGGATGCACCGTGGAATGTGTCGGAAACCGATCCTTCTCCGTCCTGATTACAAATTTCAAGACGAACGGGATATTCGGTCTTTGAAGCCATGCCAACAGAACTCTTGGGCACCTTCATTTCAATAACCGCGCCCTCGTCCTTATCGGAGTTATCGTTAAGTGTTCCGAACAGTTTTACCGCCGCTTTATCAAGTGTGAACGAATCCTTCTTCATGCCAGCCGAATAGTGCTCAACTGTTACATCACCCGCAAGATTTACCGTTACACGGTAATCAGATGTGTCACCTGCTCCAATGCAAACAGTAACAGTATCTCCGTCTGTGAGATAATAGTCAAGGCGCGAAATGAGGAAATAGAGGTTTTCGCTGTCATGAGCGGTGCGAAGCGTTACCTGCGCCTGCGACTCACTTCCAACAAACAAAGCATCGGTATTTCCGTCCCAATCGTTGGTATATCCGTCAACGGTAATTGTCTTTTTAGGCGAATTGATTCTGTGGTTGAGATATGAATAGTAGAGGTTTACACCCTTGACACCGTCTTTGCTTGTCTGCATTGCGGTAATCGCTCTGTGGCTGTCAACAACCGTGCACGAACCCCAAATTCCGCTTGCACCGGGAGCCGCCTCAAAGGTATTGCTAAAGCCGCTACCGTCTGCCGCACCGATTCTTCCGCTCAAAGTTCCGCCGCTGTTGTGAGTGAGATAAACCTCGCCCGAAGTAAATCTGTCAACATAGGGACTTGAAGTTGCGGGAATAGTGAGTTTTGTATATTCACCCTCTTCCCCTTCCGCAAGTTCCTTCCAATATCCGTTTTCGCCGCTAAGTGCATAAGAAATGCGGAACTTGCCGTCAAGCTGTCTTACTTCAACCGCAAGAAGTGTTTTGCCATTGTAAAGTTCGGTAGGAACGGGCATTTGTCCGTTATAATGGGGTCTGTTTTCGCCCGAATATTGATCTAAAAGATCGCCCACATATTCTTGATATACGGTGTATGCGCGGTAATAGTTGGTATCGCCGGGCTGAATATCCGGAGTCCATGTTGCTCCGTTATCATTCGATACTATCATTGCCGTACCGGTAGAACGGTGTGTTTCGTTATAGCCGTACTTAACAATGTCGGGACCAACATGAGTAAAGTAAACCTGAATTTGCCCATCGGAGCGTTTAAGCACACCGGGTTCCCAAACCTGACCGGTGTAAATGCGCTTTGCCTCACTCCATGTAATACTGCCGTCCTCGGTGGGAGTACCCTTGGTCATATAAAGACCGCAAAGTTCGGGATAATAGCGATAACCTGAAGATGCACGGCGACCGTAAACGCAAAGTACGGTACCGTCATCAAGCACACATGCATCTGCATTTACCGCCCAATAACTGTCTTTTTGTCCCTCAAGAGGTCCGTATGTATGTGTAAAACGGTAATTTGCCTCGTTATAAAGCACCTCGGGTGCGCCCCAACT
The DNA here is from genome assembly GCA_045632225.1 of Eubacteriales bacterium. Classification (GTDB taxonomy): domain Bacteria; phylum Bacillota; class Clostridia; order Oscillospirales; family CAG-272; genus UMGS902. Next base: position 4,027 of record JAZQWE010000037.1, read on the forward strand.
TACACCGTCTTTACTTGTTGCATAATAGAGGTGAGGACCAAGTTCGTTATACATATAAAGGAGTAAATAAAGATTGTCATTAACCTTTTTAACTCTCGGATAAAAAGCTTTGTCATAGCGCGAATATGAAGTAACGCTTGAGTTTAACACCACATTTTCACGATAGTTAATTTCAAGAGAAGCTGTGCGATAGTCATCAGCGGCATGGTCGCCATTGCTGCTTTTTTGCTCAAGCTGATTTATTGAAAGAAGTTCGGCTTTGAGTTCAACTGTAGCATTCGAACTAACTTTTTCAAATTTTTCCATTGTAAAAAGTCCCTCTTTTATAAGTTTGTCCGCAATTGTATCGCCGCCGTCCTTATTCTGCGCCGTCAATGCATTGTAGCAAATTACAAACGCATCTCCGCGTGTAAAGGTCGAATCGGGAGCGGTGCTTTCAACAAGTCCAACTTTCTTGGCGAGGTCGTAGGGGTTATTCCATACAAAATCGCCCTGTGCATCCTTGTAGCCAAGCACTCGCAAAATCGCGGTTAAGAACGCGTAATCGCTCATCGCACCGCTTGCGTCAAACTTTGTTGCACTTACACCCGCGGTGATACCGTTTGCATAGGCATAACCGACATACGGTACCGCCCATGACGGAAGGTCGGTGAAAGGATGTGCGCTCACACTTGAAGTTGCCACTTTTTCTTTACCCAAAAAACGGACAACCTGTGTAATTGATTCTGCACGGGTAAGAGAGCCGTCGGTATCGAAATTGACACTACCGTCTGCATTTGTTCCTTTACCCGCAAGAAGTCCAAGTTCGTGCAACGCCTTTGCCGCTGTATCGGCAGTTACGATTTCTGCACCGCAAGAGGTTATCGACCCCAAGAATGCAAGTAAAGCAGCAAAGGTGGCCAACAGTTTAATAACTTTTCGCATAGTAGTTTCTCCTTGATTTGTCAGCTGTTTTTTTTGCAAATTGCACAACAATAGCAAGTTATGTATTGATTATATCACACTTTTACCGAAAATTCCATTAAAAATAGTAATAAAAACATTGCAAATATCAAAAAATATGCGGCGAGTGCATTTTGCACTCGCCGCAAGTATTATTCTTCGAGATTTGCCTTGTTTTCTGCAATGATTACATCTGCAACGCTCTGCGGAACTTCTTCATAGCGAACAAATTCCATATCATAGCGACCGCGTCCCTGAGTCATCGAGCGAAGAGCGATGGTGTACTCAAGCACTTCAGCCTGCGGAACTTCAGCCTCGATAATGGTT
>JAZQWE010000038.1:0-4945 GCA_045632225.1 Eubacteriales bacterium
ACCGCTCCCGGCCCCGGTAGCGGAAAGATGGCAACTTGCCTTTCCCAGCTTTACCATGAAAACAAGCACGGCATTAAGAGCGGTTATGCAAAGTTTGAAACATTTCCCATTTGGAACATCCCGCTCAAGCACCCCGTAAACATGGCATACGAGGCGGCAACTGCCGACCTTAATGACATCAATATGATTGACCCCTTCCACCTTGAGGCATACCGCGAAACCGCGGTTAACTACAACCGCGATGTTGAAATTTTCCCCGTGGTGGATGCAATGTTTAAAAAGATTTTCGGTTCTTCACCGTACAAATCCCCAACGGATATGGGCGTTAACATGGTGGGCAACTGTATTATCGACGATGATGTTGCATGCGAGGCGTCAAAGCAGGAAATCATCCGCCGCTACTACACCGCACTTTGCGAAGCAAAAGAGAATATGACAAGTTCTGACACGGTTAACAAACTTGACCTTTTGATGAAGCAGGCAAAGATTTCTGCAACTGACCGTCCCGTTATTGCGGCGGCACTCGAAAAAGAAGAGATGACCGATGGCCCCGCCGCGGCAATACAACTTCATGACGGCAAAATTTTAACGGGTAAAACTTCCCCCCTCCTCGGTGCATCGGCGGCGTTACTCTTGAACGCGCTTAAAGCGTTTGCTAATATCGATGACAGCGTTGAACTTATTTCGCCCACTGTTATTGAGCCCGTCCAAAAGCTCAAAACCGAATATCTTGGCAACCGCAACCCCCGTCTTCACACCGACGAAGTGCTTATTGCACTTGCGGTTAGCGCAGTTACATCAAAAACAGCGGCTCTTGCCCTCGACCAACTTGGCAAGCTTGCAGGTTGCGAGGCGCATTCTTCGGTTATTCTCTCGCAGGTTGACTCAAAAACATTCAAAAAACTTGGCATCAACCTCACATGCGAGCCTAAATACCAGGCAAAAAAACTGTACCATGCAAAATAATTTAAATATCCGGCCTTTTTAAAAAGGTCGGATGTTTTTGCGAAAATTGAAATCTGAAAGATTTTTGAATAATTTGAGAATTTTTCTTTTTTCTGCTCTTTTCGCCAAATTATGTGGTACAATATAATCAGAAATAAACATCCCAAGGAGCGCAGCATGAACATTCTATTCTTTCTCCGCCCCAAAAGCGGAGTTACATACCTCACTCTCGGCAATTCCCTCAGACAAGGTCTTGAAAAAATGAAAAACAGCGGATATACCGAAATCCCCGTAGTTGATAAAGACGGCACATATATCGGTACTGTAAGTCAAGGCGATTTTCTTTGGAAACTTCTTGACGAAGGCATTAACGATATGCAAAAGGCAGAGTATATTTCCATTGACTCCCTTGTTTCAAAGAGAAACATCGCGGTGAGCGTAAACACCACCATGGAAGACCTTTTCTCAAAGGCAATCGACCAGAACTTTGTTCCCGTTGTCGATGACTACGGCGCATTTGTAGGCATGGTAACAAGAAAAGCAATCATCAAATATTTCGCAGAAAAGAAATAAAAAAGCTCCTTTCGGAGCTTTTTTATTTATCAATTCTAACCTTTGCGGTGCCGTCATCAAGATACTCGATGCGGTCGCCGCTATCGTTTATATCGTCGATGAAGGCAAGGAACTCCTCTTTGGAGGCAAACTGCGGTTTATACTCCGCAATTACTTTCTTAGCGCGCTCGCCGCCGTTCATAAGCAAGAGCGAAAGCCACATAAGTTGAACCTTTGCAGAGTCAACACACGCGGCAACCGGGTCAACAACATAGTAATCCATGCCGTGTCCCGTACCTTTTGTACCCGGAGCGTTTGCATGCTGGACGGGCATAATTGATGACAAGTCGCCCATATCTGTGCTTCCGGTAGCAACACCCACATCCACTCGACATTTATATTTCGGAACTATCGCATTTACCGCCTCTACATAAAGGTCGGCAAGGTTATCATCGTGCACGGTGGGGGAATATCCGGGAAAATCAATTATCTCAATATTTGTGCCAAGCGAAAGTGCGGCGCCAATAAGCGCCTGATTTACCTTGCGGTTAACATTTTTCATCGCATCAAAGGTTTTTCCGCGCACATAACTTTCAAGTCGCGCCTCGGAGGGAATGGCATTTACCATAGTGCCGCCCGCGGTCATTATAGGATGAACGCGGATATAATCCATATTTAGAAAAGTTTCGCGAATAGCATTGACCGCATTTATGCCGCATGTAGCCGCATAAAATGCATTCTTGCCCATGTGTGGTGCACCGCCCGCATGCGCGGCCTTTCCTTTATACACAATTTTTTTGGCAATGCAGCCTATATGGTATCCCTTTCTTACTGCAAAACTGCCGCCGCTGTGAACCATAAATGCAATATCGACACCGTCAAAATAGCCTCGGTGCAAAAATTCGCTCTTTCCGCCAAAGTATTTGATAACGCCCTTGGCTTTGAGTTCCCAACGGTATTCGATTTCAAGCAGTTCCTCGGCTGGAACCGCACAAAGCTTGATTTTCCCACAAAGGCGTTCGAGTATTCCTTCTTCGGTAAGCGCCGCGGCAATTCCGTAAAGTGAGGCGCTGTGAGTATTGTGTCCGCATGCATGAACCGCGCCGGTTTCGCTGTCACTTTCAGGATGCTCAGGGCAAATTACCGAGTCCATTTCACCCAAAATAAGCACACATGGTCCTTCTCTGCCCGTATCAATATCTACATAAAAACCGGGGATGTCACCCGCTTCATGCAATCTATATCCGAGTTTTTCATATTTTTCTTTAAGATATGCATGAGTTTTCCATTCTTTGAAACCCGTTTCGGGATTTTGCCAAATATAACGCTCAGTTTCAAGTATCTCTGCGCGGTGCTTTTCAACCGCATTTTCTATAAATTTAACTTGCCGTTCCATACAAGCACTCCCCTTACAGTTTTATATCTATAGGATACACCAAACACCCACCCTTGTAAACAAAATTGCAAATTATTTTTTTCAAAACGCTTGCGCCTGAGAGCAAAATATACTATCATTTAACCAGTAGATTTTAAATTTGGGACGGTGTTAGTTTATGGACAAAAATTACAAAGTTTTACCGATAACCGAATACATCGACAGAACAACCGCAGGTTTTCTCGGTCAGCTTGTCGGCTTTTTTTCGGGATACGAATTTGTTTTTACCAAGGATAAAAAGGCTTATGTTGCCATGCCCGACGATTGGTTTGAAATGTGCAACGGCCCTTATGCAAACCCCAATCCCCATAAAAGCCACTCCGATAAGTTGCTTTTTAACGAAGAAAGCGGACTTTGGGAAGCATGGAATGACGATGACTACAGTATCGACATCCTTAATCAGTACATTTTAAAGGATATGTACGAAGAATATGGCACCGTTACTTCAAAAGCGATTTCAGACGGATGGGTGAAATACAATGTCTATGACATGGGCGGCGGCAATCGCATGCGCGGCGCCTATGCGCTGACAAGTCAGCACGGATATTTTCCCGAATTTGCGGGCGCCTGGGAATTTGGCAACCGCTATTCCTACTGTTTTGAGCCGTGCATTGAAAATGAAACCCTTGGTATGAACGCCGCAGGAATGCCAAACACCACCGCAAAAATCACCGATTTATTCTCGGTAATTACAAGCGACCAAGACCCCGTGGTATACGCGCGTTTCTTTTCGGTGATGTACTCCCTTGCCTACTTTGAGCATGATATTGCAAAACTCATTCGCACAGCACAAAGAGTTTTGCCTGCAAAAAGTTTTGCAAGCCGCGTTATCGACGGCTGTTTTGAACTTAAAAAAGAGTTTCCAAATGATTGGCGGGCGGCAGTACGCGCGGCAGAAGAGCGTTTTGCGCTTACGCATGACCGAATGGTGCATGACTTTATGCTTGAACCTAATGTCAATACCGCGTTTGTGGTGCTTTCGCTTTTGTACGGCGAGGGCGACTATGTTACAACTTGCAAAATAGTGTCGCTTGCAGGTTATGACGGTGACAGTACCTCCGCTATTTGCATGGGCATTATGGGAATTATCTGCAAAATGGAGGCGCTCCCAAAAGAGGCGCACGAACTCCTTTGGCAAAACGGCGAGGGCGTGATTGTAAATCTCCCCTACCCCAATGTTGCCTCGGGATATTGGATGTGCGCACTCGGTTTGCCCGAGCGTATTAAAATCACCGATATTGTGAAACTGTATAAAGAGAATTTTGAAAAAATTCTCATCGAAAACGGCGGCAAAATTGAGGACGGCTGTTACTACATCCCAAGTGAAGAACTTGGAAAAACCGACAGCGTTTATTATGAAGATTTTGACGGCGACGGAATCAAAGACTATACCGTAAACGGAAATGCAGAACTTTTCTCGGGCGGCTTTGAGGGTAAATTCACCGTAAAACTTGACGGAGAAATGTACACAACTCTGCATCGGCTTCGCGTTGGCGAAAAATACCGTGTTTGCGCCTATGTAAACACAGCAGAAAATGTAACCGCCGAGTTGTTCGTGCGAAATGGCAAAGAAACTTATACAAGTGCAAGCGTTTATGACCAACCGCGATACATTCGCAGATACTTTGTTTTCACAGCAACCGCTCCCGACATGGAGTTTGGCATGAAAACTGCTGACGGCTTTGCTACACTTGACCACATAAGCATTTACCGCATTGAAGAAAAAGAAGTTGCGGAGTGTGAAATTTGCGAAAACACAGTTACAGTAAAAGGAAAAGCCGCGCGCGAAGTTTATTTAAAAGTTTCCTTTGCCAATTCAAGCGATGAAAACATCGATGTTAAAATAACCGTAAACGGCAAAGACTTTAACTGCGCTCCCTTTTACAAAACGGGAAAAGCTGTCCAAAACGCCAATGCCACATATATCCCCATCATTTTAAAAGAAGATGTTACAAAAGTGACACTTTCGCCAAGCGCAAGCGGACTTACATTTATAAATGCAAGCATTGTAAG
>JAZQWE010000039.1:0-6323 GCA_045632225.1 Eubacteriales bacterium
AAAAACTTGAAGTAGTTTGCGACTACCTTGCAAAGACCGATATTTACGCACTTGAAGTTGGTAAATATGATATTGCAGACGGCGTTCGCGTTATTGTAAATGCATTCACCCCCAAGGAACCCGATGCGGCAAAGTGGGAAACACATAACAAGTACATCGACCTTCAGTACCTCATTGAGGGTGACGAAACCATGGGTTATCTCCACATTGACGAGATGGAAGATGCGGAATATAACGAAGAAAAGGACATCTCCTACCCCGTTCCGAAGGCTGATGCAGATATGACTCTCATCCCCCTCAAGGCCGGTCACTTTGCGTTCCTCGAACCCAGAGATGCTCATCGCCCCTCTGCAAAACTTCACGCAACAGCATCCAAAAAGCTCATCTTTAAAATCCCCGTAGAAGACTAAAAAATGCAATACAGATTTTCTAATAAATTAGCAAATCTTAAACCCTCCGCAATCCGTGAGATTTTTAAAAATCTCACAGACCCGTCGGTAATTTCATTCGGTGGCGGAAATCCCTCTCCCGAATCATTTCCAGTAAGCGAACTTGCATCTCTTGCGGCGGATATTTTTAAAAATTTTTCCTCGGTTGCATTGCAATACAGCATTACCGAGGGTTATGTACCGCTTCGTACGGTGCTCAGCACGCGAATCAAAGAAAAATTCAACATTGGCCGCGATTTTGACCAAACAATTGTGGTTTCGGGCGGTCAGCAAGGAATTGAACTTGCTTGCAAAACATTTTGTAATGAGGGTGACTGTGTTCTTTGCGAAGAGCCAAGTTTTATCGGCGCGCTCAATGCATTCCGCTCAAACGGCGCTGTGCCGATTGGCGTTCCTTGCGACAGCGAGGGCATTATCATAGAAATGCTTGAGGAAAAACTGAAGACCACTCCCAATGTAAAACTGCTTTACATCATTCCCACATTCCAAAATCCCATGGGCATTACCACGCCGCTTGAGCGCAGAAAGCAAGTTTATGAACTTTGCAAAAAGTACGGAGTTATCATACTTGAGGACAACCCCTACGGCGAACTACGCTTTGACGGTGAGGATATTCCCACAATAAAGTCAATGGACGATGAGGGAATTGTAGTATACTGCTCTTCTCTTTCAAAAATACTTTCTGCGGGTATGCGAATCGGTTATATAACCGCCCCCGCCGAAGTGATAAGCAAAATGGTTGTCGCAAAGCAAAGCGAAGATGTGCACACAAACATCTTTTTCCAAATGCTTTGTCACAAGTATTTAACCGAGTGCGATATTGATGCCCATATAGAAAAAATCCGCGCTCTTTACCGCAGAAAGTGCAATCTCATGCTCGATTGCCTTGAAAAAGAGTTGCCAAGCGAAATCACATTTACACGCCCCAAGGGTGGCTTGTTCATCTGGTGCACGCTTCCCCGCTCGCTTGACAGCGCCCCGTTTGTCAAAGGGCTTGTAGAAAAGAAGCTTGCGGTTGTGCCCGGTGCAACATTCCTTGCAAACGAGGGCGGCGTTTCACCTTCATTCCGCCTCAATTACTCCACCCCCTCGGATGACGATATCCGCCGCGGAGTGAAGATTCTCGGCGAGTATGCGAAAGAATATCTCGCTAATAACTGAAAGGTAACTTTATAATGATAGACGATAAGAAAGTGGTTTTCTCGGGCGTTCAGCCCTCGGGAAACCTCACAATTGGTAACTATCTCGGTGCAATCCGTAATTTTTCGGATTTTTCCGACCTTTACAAATGCTTTTACTGTGTTGTAGACATGCACGCGATTACGGTTCGTCAAGTACCTGCCGAACTTCGCCGTCGCACTTTTGAAACACTTGCACTCTACATCGCTTGCGGACTTGATCCTAAGAAAAACACACTTTATGTTCAGTCCCATGTGCCCGCTCACGCAGAACTCGGCTGGATTTTAAACTGTTATACCATGTTTGGCGAACTTTCGCGCATGACACAGTTTAAAGACAAGAGTGCAAAGCACGCAGACAATGTAAACGCGGGTCTTTTCACATACCCCACCCTCATGGCGGCGGACATTTTGCTCTATCAAACCGACATGGTACCTGTGGGCATTGACCAAAAACAGCATCTTGAACTTGCGCGTGACATTGCAGAACGCTTTAACGGCGTTTACGACGATACATTCGTTATCCCCGAGGGTTACATGGCAAAAAGCGGCGCTAAAATCATGTCGCTTGCAGAACCCACAAAAAAGATGTCAAAATCCGACGAAAATGCAAATGCAATCGTATACATCCTTGACTCCAAGGATGATATTCTCCGCAAATTCAAGCGTGCAGTTACCGACTCCGACACATGCGTACGCTATGCAGAGGGTAAAGACGGCATAAACAACCTCATGACCATCTATTCATGCTTTACCGGCAAATCCTTTGAAGAGATTGAAAAGGAATTTGACGGCAAGGGCTATGGCGATTTCAAAGTAGCTGTAGGCGAAGCATGTGCTGACGGTCTTGCGTCTGTGCGCGAAGAGTTTGCACGCCTTATGGCTGACAAGGCATACCTTGAGGAAGTTATGAAAAACGGTGCCGCTGAAGCATCATACTATGCACGCAAAACACTTTCCAAGGTAAAGCGCAAGGTTGGTTTTACCTCTATCTAAAGGAGCAAGAAAATGAGTCAGTTTATATACAGCTTTTGCGCGGTTTTGTGCGCGTGTCTGCTTGCCTTTGCAATGACACCGATTGTCCGCGTTCTGGCTATAAAAATCAAGGCCATTGACATTCCCACAGATAACAGAAGAATGCACCACCGCCCCGTTCCCCGCATTGGCGGTCTTGCAATTTTTGCAGCCTTTACAATTACAACGCTGAGTTTTTGTACCGCCGGCAAAGAACTTATGACCATACTTATCGGCGGTAGTGTTTTGGTACTTATCGGTATTTTGGACGATATTTACAGATTAAATGCGTTTGTAAAACTCGTCGTGCAAATTGCCGTTGCGATTTTTGCGGTATCCCAAGGCGTAACCATTGACTTTATTGGCTTTGGCGGCACATACCTACCGTTTGGCGCTTGGTCGGGAGTAATCACGGTTATCTGGATTGTCGGACTTACCAACGCAGTAAACTTTATCGACGGTCTTGACGGACTTGCATGCGGTGTTTCTGCGATAAGTTCAACTTCTCTCTTCCTTGTTATGTTGCTTTCAGGCAGTAGCGCAAGTTATTGCGTTATCACCGCAATTTTAGTAGGCGCATGTATCGGATTTTTCCCGTTTAATGCAAACCCCGCTAAAATTTTCATGGGCGATACGGGCGCTTTGTTCCTCGGATACACACTCTCGATTCTTTCGGTTGTGGGTGTATTCAAAACGGACATGCTCCTTGCTTTCTTCATTCCGCTTTCCATCTTCGGTTTGCCGCTTTTTGACACCACTTTTGCAATTGTGCGCAGACTTTTGCACGGTAAAAGTCCTTTCGCACCGGACCGCGGCCACCTTCATCATAGACTTATCGACATGGGCTTTGGCCAAAGACAGAGTGTGCGTATTCTCTATGCAATCTGTGCACTCCTTGGCATTTCCTCTGTTATGCTTACAAGAAGCGCATGGCACGGCGGCGCTTTGATGCTTGCCGCATCGCTTATTGTTTTCTTTATCTCCTTCCGTATTTTGAGCAGCGAGAAATGGCGCTCACACTCGGGTGTTTACAATGAAGATGACGGCGTTAAGCCACCTATTGAAACATTTGACGATGTCGGCATTCCCACCCCAAAATATGGCAGAAACGCTTTTGTGGAATTTGATGTAATGGGTGATGACCCCGTAACAAAAGAGGAAAAAAAGAGTGAAAAATGAGCAAAAGAAAAATGAGATGACATTTTACAGCACTCGCGGCATCATGCTTTTGATAGCCGCGGTGCTTGTATTTGCCACTCTTGCACTCATCGGAATGTCATGGCTTGGTGTCATCTCCATACCGAGATTTATAACCGAGTTTTTTGACAATTCAGTTGAAACTGTACCTGCCGGCCCGATTTCAAACATTGCTTTTGGAGAAAACAACACCGTATTTCACGAGGCACTTCCCCGTGATGAATACGCCGCCGCGCTTGCAGACATCTCTTTTCCAAGCGAATTTTATTATAATTATACCATATCGCTTTTTTCGGAGGCGGACACGCTCACAACCGACTACATTGCTATTTGCAAAGGTAACGATTGGTGGCTACAGACCGCTCAAAACGATGTAATCATGTCAACTGTGATATGCAAAAACTCACTTGTTCAATTTTCTGACAATGCAGACAACTCCTTTGTAACCGCCTCGCAAAACAATATTTCTTTGGCAGAATATTCGGGTTTTATGCCTTTAAAGGATTTAACGCTGTTAATCGCCTCGCTTACAAGCGGCAATGAGGTTGAATATGGCGGCGGTGTCAGCGACTATTCCCTTTCGTATACTCAAGGACGCGGCGGTACCGAAAACCTCTTCAGCTTTAATTTTTCGCGCAAGGACGGTATATCCGAAGAATACACATTCGCACTTGAAAGTGCCACTATTCTTTCGATTAAAAAATACAATTCCGACGGCGAAAAATTCTATCAAATGGATATGAAGGACAGCAGAAACAATCTTGATGAAATCAATGTTGAATCGCTGATAGTTTTAAAAGAAAATGATTGAAATCAGAAAGACAACTCTAAATGACCTTGACCGTGTCATGGAAATTTACGGTATTGCAAGAGCCTTTATGGCAAGCGCGGGCAACCCGTCGCAATGGGGTGACGGATACCCCGTTCGTTCCCTTATCGAGAAGGATATTGAGCGCGGCGAGAGTTTTGTTATGGTCGACGGCGATGAAATCCACGGTGTATTTATGTTTATGCAAAGAGTTGAGCCGACTTATGCAAAGATTGAGGGTGCATGGTTAAACGATGCCCCATACGGCACAATTCACCGCATTGCAACCGACGGAACAGTTCATCACATGTTTGACAAGTGCGTGGAGTTTTGCAGCGGCATAACCAAAAATTTGCGTGTTGACACTCACCACGATAATCTCCCCATGCAAAAGGCAATTATGCGTAACGGGTTTACATATTGCGGAGTTATTTATATGCTCCATGATGGCACTCCTAGAATTGCTTTTCAAAGACAACTGTAAAAAAGACTTCCTTTCGGAAGTCTTTTTTATCTGTAATTTTGTTCGACAAGTGTTACCTCGCTTATGCCAAGAGCATACCCGTCAAACGAAAGCGATACGCGGTTTACCCCCTCTTGCAATAGGACGGGGATATAAAGCGCATCCGCCATTGCAAAGTCACTCGCCTTTGCTGTTTTGTAAAACGATGCCGCCGCGTATCCAATAGCGTTAACAATAATCTTGGCATCAACATTCACATTGTTTTCATTTGCAAATGATATTTTAAGAAAATGCTCGCCTTTCTTTTCGGAGTTTATAAATGTGTGCAACATCTTGTAGCTTTGGCTATCATTTGGGTTTTCGATTATCACATTGCCAACTGTGTTTTCAAAAGACTGAACAAGTGTAATACCGTCAACCGTTGCATAAGTGCCGCTTGCCACCCAAACACCGATTTCCATTTCTGCAGCAGTTGCCACAAAGTTAAGTGTGCGCTTTACCGAGCGGTGCGCGACATTGCTTGCAGCCCCCTCTGCACAAACCGAGGCGCTGACGCCCTCTTCCCCATCACGCGCAAACAAAAACGCCTGCGATGATGAATTTGCATGAATGAAAGCGGTTAGCGTGTAATTTTTACCAACATCAAGTCCTTTAACCGCTTTACAAATTTCAGAGCCACCGTACACCTTTGCCGCATAATTACCAAAGGTAGCAACCTTTGTTACAACAGCATTTCCTTTTACCGCAAAACCATCAAGATTTCCGTTTTCAAAGCCGCTGTTTTCTATCGAAACCGTGCGGTATTGCCCCATTGCTTCATAAGGAATATAGTAATATACGCTGTCGCTGTATCCGCCGTTTTCCTTTAAAACATACTCAAAGTTGCTTACATATTTTTTTACAATATCGCAAATTAGCATGCGCTCAGCAAGGTTATCCGCGTGCATTCTCTCACCTTGAGGAATCCCTTCCAAACTGCGGTTTACAATAACACCTTTGCCGTTTTGCCATACAAGCGCATTTACCTCTTGGGGCAAAGCATCTGTGCCGTTTATAATACCCAAAACAGAGAGCGCAATGCCCACCGCGGACTCGCAATCATACCCTGCAAGCGAGCCGATTTTTGCTGTTTGCATGTAGTCGCCCTCGCCGTAAAGCAAAGTGAGCAATACAAAAGCACAGTTAATAGTTGTGTTTGCGCCGCTTGTTACGCC
>JAZQWE010000040.1:0-4972 GCA_045632225.1 Eubacteriales bacterium
ATAAAGGCGGCCTGATACTAAACAACCAGGTCATATACACCCCTGAAACGGCAGGCAAAGACGAGTGGATAAAACGTTATACGGATGGCGGCGGTATAAAGCAGTACAGCTTTGTAGTGTGTCAATTCGCCCCCATGGTCTGTCAAAGCAACACCCCTGCAAACATTGTTACCCTCAATACATTTGAGCGCGTAGTCGAATGGGTGGAGAACCAAGCGAAAGCGGAATTGTTCCCTTCGTTTCCGAGCGACTGCAGCATTCAAAAAATCGAGGCGACCCCCGCAACAATTGCCGCGCAAGATGAAAGCGGTGTGAAACTGCAATTCACTGTGCGAATCGAATACTATAAGGAGAATGAATAAATATGTCTACTACAAAACTTGCAAAAAGAAGTGACAAAGTTGCTTTCTTCGGCATCGGTACGGTTAATGCGGACTCTTATGTACGCATGAAGCACTTTACCGAAATGTCAACCAGCAAAAATCCTTCGGAGTATAGCCGCCGTTATATCGATGAGGCATTCGACCAAACCGATGTAACCGGTTACTCCCCCTCCATTTCATACGGTTTCGACCAGTACGTAGGCGATGCCGTCCATGATGATATCGTGGAGCTTACCGACAATGAAAAACTTGGTAGCGAAGCTGTACGCTCTATCGTAATTGTCGACTTTACCAAGCCAATTGAAGGCTCAGAAAACAAATATGAGGCGAAGAAGCGTGACTTCGCAGTTATCCCCGATGCAGAGGGCAACTCTAATGACGCATATACCTATAGCGGAACCTTCCGCTCCAAGAGTGCAGTGGTTATCGGTACGGCAACCGTAGACGGTAACACCGCAACATTCGAAGCTGAAGTTGCAGAATAAAACAAGGGCGGGATTTTCCCCGCCCTTTAACTTTGAAAGAAAGAGGTACCAATAATGGCAACCATAAAAATAAATGATTTCTCCGCAGATTTTGATGCCTTTGAACTTGAGAATGCACGCAACTATCGCGACGGCTTAAACGCAGTTTCATTCGCGTTGGAAGATGCAAAAAATGAGCCTGATTTTGTAACATCTATTGAGAAGCAGTGCAACGCTGTGTTCGCTTTCATAGACCTTCTTTTCGGTGAGGGTACACATAAGGAAATTTTTGGCAAGTCGGTAAACCTCGTATCTTGCCTTACCGTATACAAATCGATCATAAATCAGATTACCGAAGCTATTCAGGCACAGAAATGAATATGCTCACTGAAAAACTACCCAATACAATAACGATAAAGGGCATTGAATTCCCAATCAAAACAGATTTTCGCACCTGGATACGTTTTTCAGAAATTATGTCGGGGAGTGGAGAACAAGCGGAAAAGCTTGCAAAGGCGATAAGACTTGTATATAACTGTCTGCCACCGTCTCTCGAAGAGACCGTCACAGGAATGCTGGACTTTTTCGCTGTCAGCAAAGACTCAAAACAAACAGCAAAAAAAGTCAGCAATCGCCGTGTATATGCTTTTGAACATGACTCGGCTTTGATTATTGCGGCTTTTAGACAGCAGTACGGTATAGACCTTTTGCAAAGTGAGATGCATTGGCATGAATTTCGTGCATTGCTCGCAGGACTGACAGAGGAAACACTGTTTGTGAAAGTCATAGGTTATAGGAATATCAATCTCAGCGACATCAAGGACAAAGAACGCAAAGACTTCTATCGAAAGATGAAGGAGATATATCGCCTTCCCGATAATCGTACTGAAGAAGAAAAGGAAGCTGATATGATAGCAGAACTGGAGGGGGCATTTTGAGCGACGGAAAAGTAGTAATTAAAATTGATGGCGACAGTGCGGCTTTTGAAAAAGAGCTACGCTCTATCACCAAAGTTGCGCAAACCTCACTTATTGCTTTAGGTGCTGCGGCTACAGCTGCGGCCGCAGCGATATATAAGGTTGGCACTGCTTTTGAAACCTCGATGGCCAAAGTCAGCACAATAGCTGACACTTCACGCGCCTCTATGGATCAATTAACGGAAGGCGCAATTAAACTTTCTAACGAAACCGGTGTTGCTGCTGATCAAATTGCAGAAGCAATGTATAGTGCCATTTCTGCAAGTGTTGACACTGCTGACGCCGTAAATTTCACATCCCAAGCAGTAAAACTCGCAAAGGGTGGTTTTACTGATGCGGCGAACGCTGTTGATGTTATGACAACAGTGCTAAACTCATACGGTATTGCCGCATCTGAAGCATCTTATGTTTCGGACATACTCATTCAAGTGCAGAACAAAGGTAAAACTACCGTTGACGAACTTGCTTCGAACATGGGCCGCGTTATTCCCACTGCGAGTGCTTATGGCGTTTCACTCGAAAATCTTGGTGCCGCATATGCACGAATGACCGCGAACGGTGTTGCCACCGCCGAAACCACTACATATATTAACTCTATGCTCAATGAACTTGGCAAGAGCGGAACCAGCGCGAGTAAAGCGCTTTTAGATGTAAGTGGTAAATCATTCAAACAGCTTATGGAAAGCGGCATGTCGCTTGGTGATGTACTCGCGCTGCTTGAAGAACACGCCGAAACCTCCGGACTTTCCATTGCTGATATGTTCGGAAGTGCAGAGGCAGGTAAAGCCGCGCTTACGCTCCTTTCAAAAGGAGTAGACGGTTTCAATCAATCACTTGCAGACATGCAGTCGAGTACAGGCCTCACAGAAAAAGCTTTTGAAACAATGGCAGATACCGCCGAAAACTCTGCACAAGTTATCAAAAACAAGTTTAAAAATCTTGGTATAGATATCTACAACCAGAACAGCGACTCAATTAATGCGATGATGAGCGCTATCGGCAACCTCGCAGACGGCGCGATTGATTTTGCACAAAAGGCAGCCCCTAAAGCAGCGGACGCAATTACATGGATGGTAAATAATGCTTCCCTGCTCACCACGGCTTTAAAAACTGCAGTAAATGCAGCGATCGCTTTTAAAGCAACTACGCTCGGCTTGACGGCAATCTCTAAAGCCAGCGCTGCCATAAATGCCGCCAAAAAAGCGGTTGAAGCCTATACTATAGCGTGCGCTGCCAATCAAAATGTTTCGGTCCTTCTCGCCGGTACTTTATCCCCTTTATCACTCGCTATCGGCGTACTTACAGGCAAAATCTCTCTTGCCACTGCTGCACAATTAGCTTTTAACGCCGCCAAAAAAGCATCCGTAGGATTGATAGGACTTGGCGTTGCTGCAATCGCTGCAATTGTAACAGCGTTTGTGAACTACGCCAAAAACGCTGACACCGCGGCGAACCGTACTAAAAAGGTAAAAGAAGAACTCGCCGGACTCAAAGAAGAATATGAGCAAGCCAAGCAAGCTGCGGAAGATAATACTGCTGCACAACGCGCCGAACTTATAGAATCTGACAAGCTTATTTCCCGTTTAAAAGAACTCGACAGAATAATGAAATCGGGAACTTTGACAACCGATGAATACGTTGTCGCGGCAAATGAACTGCGTACAGTTGTCGACAGGCTAAGCGAAATTATGCCGGACTTAAAAATCGGCATAGATGAGGAAACCGGTGCACTTACTTCGCAGATTACGGGGGTAACCGCACTTTATAACGCATACAAAGACCTTTCACTTTTAAAAATACAATCCTCTATGTATGAGGAGCAGCTCACCGCTGCGGGAAAACGGCTTATTGAGGCGCAGGAAGTCCTAAAAAGTACGCCCGCATATGTGACTGAATATCGTTCAGAAGCAAGCTCGCGTTGGGGAAGGAACAGCCTTGTAGCATATAAGGACACGTCTGCTTATGATGCGGCCGTGCAAGCCGTAGCCGCAGCACAAGACGAGTATGACCGTGTATTTGGCGCTATGCTCGATACAAACAAAGCGTATGATGAATTACTTTCGGGGGTGGGCAAAAGAGCTGTATCAGACGGGCTGACCACGGATGCAATTCGCGCAGAAAAATTCCGCAAAAATTCTACAACCGTTCTCCCTCAAAAAGTGCAGAATGAAGAGAAAAAATCCGAGAAAGAGCTGCTCGATATATACAAAAAAGAGCGTAAGGCGCTTGATCGCAGCCATAAACTTAAGGAAATTTCCGAAGCGGAGTACTATAAAAGGCTTCGCAAGCTTCGCGACACATATCTTTCTGAAACGTCTGACGAGTGGCTTGACGCAACGGTATCAATTCTTAATTACAATGAGCAGGCAGCAGAGGACACGTCGCAAGCCACAAAGGAAGCAATTGAAGCACAATTCGACATGCTTGACCGCCGTTTCAAACTCGGTGAGATCTCAGAAGCGGAATATTATGAAGAGTTGTCAATCCTTCGCGATAAATACCTTGATGACACTTCCGATGAGTGGCTTGATGTAACTCTACAAATTCAAGATTACAATAAAAAGATTGCAAAAGCTACAGCAGATGCACTGGAAGACGCGGCAGAAAACATTGACAAAACCGCTAAAGAGGTACAAGACACTTTTGACGATGCGATCGACGATCTCCAAAGCAAACAATCTTCATTTACTCAAAAACTTCTCGCAGAAGGCTCGCTAATCGAGAAGAAAACAAAAACGCAAGCAATAGGCAATCGCGCCCCTGTAACCATTGAATATACTGCCCTCGCTGATCTCGGCAAGCAGGCTGAAGACATGCAGGCCTATGCCGATGCGCTTGAAGCAGTTAAAAAACGCGGATCTCTTCCGGAAGGATTTTTTGCCGAACTGCGCGACATGTCCGTATCAGAGGGGTTAGACTTCGCCAATGCACTGTTGCGTGCTTCTGATGAAGAATTTACCGCATACCTTGAGTCCTGGCAAAAGAAAAAAGACCTTGCCGACGAAATAAGCAAAGAAATATATGCTGATGAAGCAGATGCTTTAAAAACTGCACTTGAAGCAGAATTCGGACAAGTACCCGAGGACTTTTTCGACCTCGGAGAAGATAGTGCTGAAAAGTACGGCGAAGGTTTCATGAATGTACTGCC
>JAZQWE010000041.1:0-11388 GCA_045632225.1 Eubacteriales bacterium
GAGAGCCACGGGAAATACGGACTCTTCTTGCTCAGCGGCAACTTCTTCGGTAAGAGCCGCAAGGCCCATTTCAATTTCTTCTTTTATTGCGTTGAGAGTTGTGGGAAGGTTGGTGAGCCAGTCGATGATTGCGTCATAGCCTTCATCGGTGGTTTCTTCTTCCTGCTCAAGAAATTCCTTGTACTCGGTAAGGAGGGCGGACATTTCCTGAAAAACGGTGATGATTTCTTCATCAATGGAGTCAGCGTTTTCGTTAATGAGGTTTGCAACGCTGTCAAAAACGGTGCTTGCAGAATTAAATGCATCAATAGCCTCTTGCTTTTTGGGGTTTGCGCCACAGCCAACAAAGCAAACGAGAATCATTGCCATTGAAAGAAGAATAGCGAGTAACTTTTTCATTTTTTTGTTTCCTTTCATTAGGTGGATTTGTTTAAATGAGAATGTCAGCAAAAACAGATTAACTGTTATCACTACCTAAATAATAGCATTTAGTGGCAAATTTTTGGTGCTTTTTTCGTGAAATGTCATTTTTACGGTGTGAAATGTTTTGTTGCATTATTTGCTTTTTTGTAGTAAAATAAAGAAAAAGAACACCTTGGAGGAAAAATTATGCTTAAAATCGCCGTGTGCGACGATGATTTTGCCACACTTAAAAAAACGGCTGAGTATATAAAACTCTGGGCAAGCGAAAGCGGTACGGCGCTTCAGGTTTTTGCATATAGTGGAGCGGGCGAACTACTTGAGGATTCCGAAAGTTTTTCTGCTGATATATTTTTCCTTGATATTATCATGCCCGATGTAACGGGGATGGATGCGGCAAAGGAACTTCGTAAGAGGGGAAGCTCTGCCGCGATTGTTTTTCTTACTTCTGCGGCGGAATTTGCGCTTGAGTCATACGATGTAAAAGCAAGTGACTATCTTTTAAAACCGCTCACATATGAAAAACTCAAAAAAACGCTGTATGAACTCACTAAAAAAGAAGAGAAACATCAAACCCTTGTATTGCGAACCTCTTTTGGGTATCAAACGGTGCATTTTTCAGATATTGAATATGCTGAGGCACAGAACAAAAAGGCGATTTTTTATCTTAAAAACAAAACTACTGTAGAGTCACACGATTCGCTTGGCACTTTCGCTGACAAACTAACACTTGAAAATAAATTTTTTAAGTGTCACCGTAGTTATCTTGTTTACATGCCGAATGTTGACCGTTTTAACAGCGCGGAAATCGTTACAAAAACGGGCAGACATATTCCCATTGCCCGCGGGCAGACCCAAGCGTTTAAAGAGGCGTATTTTTCGCTGATGTTTGATTGAGGTAGGAGTATGTTTGAAACTATACTTGGACATGTGCATAACGGTAGTACATTTTTGTTTGGCGTATACATTTCCGCCGCGTTTTTGGGCGTGAGGATGAACAAGAAAAATGTGACAGCGCTGTTTGTTTTTACGCTTTTGTGCGGAGTGTTTTTTGTAGGCTCGTTTGCGCTTTTCGGAGAGGGTGTTACAGAAAAACTATACCCGCTTATTATCCATTTTCCGCTTGTGCTTTTTCTCACCTTTTATTTTAAATGCAAAGCGGCTGTTTCTGTTTTATCCGTTCTGACCGCATACTTGTGCTGTCAGGTAAGCAACTGGGTGGGAATTGCCGCATGGTATATTACCTCATCTGCAACGGTATATTATGCGGTCAGAATTCTTGTAACGGTGCTTGCATGCTTCTTTTTGATGTGTTTTGTGTCGGGCGGCTTTGCAAGTCTTTTGCAAAATCCCACAAAATCAATTATGATTTTTGCGCTTGTGCCGATTGTCTACTACGCTTTTGATTATTTTACAAGCGTTTATACAGAACTTTTGTATTCGGGTTCGGCTGTTGTTGTTGAATTTTTGGGATTTGTGCTGTGCCTTGCGTATATTTTGTTTGTGTTTCTTTACTTTAGGGAATATGAGGAAAAATGCGAGGCTGAACAGCAAAAGCGCCTTGTTGAAATGCAACACCGCCAGGCAAAAAAAGAACTTGATGCCATCCGCCATGCCGAGCGCGAGATTTCAATTCTCCGTCACGATATGCGCCATTATCTTTCCAATGTGTATGCATTCGTTGAAAACGGTGATGTAGACAAGGCAAAATTATATATAAATGAACTTGTCAGCACCGCTGACGCAACTTCTTTTTACAAGTATTGCAAAAACGAAATTGTAAATATGATTTTGTCGCTGTACGAAGAAAAGTTTAAGGAAAACGCGGTTGATTTTTCGGTGGATGTAAAACTCCCCGAAAAGAACACGGTCTCCGATGTGGATTTAACGGCAATTTTGTCGAATGCGCTTGAAAATGCTTTGCAGGCGGTAAAGGTGCTTGATGAAAAACGCCGCCGCGTTGACTTTCAGATGCATGTCAATGATACAAAATTGCTGATTTCAATAAAAAACACATTTTTGGAAACGCCTGAAATCAGGGACGGGATGCCGATTGCCCAAAAGAAAGGGCACGGACTCGGTACGGCAAGCATAAAATATGTATGCGAAAAACTTGGCGGCAATTGCCAGTTCACCGTTGAGGACGGTATGTTTATTTTGAGAGTGATACTTTAAATAAAAAACCTTGCAAACAAAGAGTTTGCAAGGTTTTTCTATTTTACAAAAGAGTTAAATCCCGAGGAGTATTTGATTTCGCCCGTGGGGAGCACCCACATGGCTTCTACATCTATAAGCGTTTCAACAAGTGCCTCACCCTCGTTTTGTGACATGCAAAAGAGCGCGGTTGAAAGCGCGTCGCCAAGCGCAGAACTTTTGCAAATAACACTTACCGAGCGGAAGTTTTCACCCGGCATGAGCGTTCTCGGGTCGATAATGTGGTGGTATGCCTTCCCGTCCACATAGTAATATCGCTGATACGAGCCGCTTGTTACAACGGCTTCATTCTCAACGCTTAAAAGCGCAAGATAAGCATCGTTTTCGCCGTTTGCATCGGGGTTTTCGATGCCTACTGTCCACTTTGTGCCGTCAGGGCGGAGCCCAACCGAGCGGACATTGCCGCCCACATTTAAAAGGTAGCCGCAAATCCCCTCATTTTCAAGCATTTTTGCAACCATTTCAACGGCATATCCCTTTGCAACAGCGCCAGCGTCAAGCGACATTTCGCTATCAAGCAGGGTAACTGTACCGTTTTCTTTGTCAATCAAAAGGTTTTCAATATCCGTGTGGAGTGCGGCGGCCTTTAGTTTTTCCATATCGGGTAGCGCGGCGCTTTCGGGGTGTCTTTCGCCGTAGGTACGCGCGTTATGCCACAGCGAAAGCACACTTCCGAGGGCAACATTTGTATTGCCGTTTGTAATTTGATAAGCCTCTTTTGCAAACGAAAGCATATCAATTATTCTTTCGTCAACCGCGACCTCGCCATCGGAATTATTTATTGTATAGAGGTTGTTTACGCCGTCATACCTTGTATAGATGGTGTACAGACGGTGATATTCTTCAAGCGCTGTTTTTACTTTTTCACACACCGCGTCAAATTCATCGCGACTTTGCGCATATCCCACAACGGTGGTTGCCGTGTCGAAATAGTCAAAGTAGTATGCGGAATATTTTTCGGGCGTGCTCTTATTGCATGATGATAAAATCAAAAGCAAAGCAAGTGCTAAAAGTGCAAGTTTTTTCATAAATATCCTTTGCAAAAAAGGGATGCTGTTGCATCCCTTTTTGATTTATTTTGCTGCCTTTACGATAGCTGCTGCGAGATCGCCAACACCCATGGTGCAACCTGCGGTCTGTACATCTTCAACAGCCTGATAACCGTTAACAACCAATGCTGCGATTTCATCAGCATTCTTGCCGAGGCATGCTGCATTGAATGCTGCAGCCTGAGCGTACCACTCAAGAACAACGCCGTCGCCATTGTTGTCGGTACCGTATGCTGCCATGCCGTAGTTGTCGCCCTTTTCGCCCTTGGTAGCGAGTTCTGCTGCGGTATCGGTTGTAGCGGCGCCCTTGGTATCAAAGGAGAAGCCAACAACCAAAACATCGCTTGCGCAAGCGGTAGCCTTGCCGTCTGCAGTTGCAACAGCTGCAACGGAGAGGTCAAGTTCAGCGGAGCCTTCTGCATCAGCGGTAGCTGTAGTAGCGGAAGAGGAGGTAACAACAGCAACCTTGAGAGTATCGGTAGCGTTAGCTGCGGACTCGGTAGCATTGTTGTATGCCTTTTCTACAGCCTTGATGTAGTCGCCAACACCCATGGTGCAACCTGCGGTCTGTACATCTTCAACAGCCTGATAGCCGTTAACAACCAATGCCTTTGCTTCGTCAATGGTCTTGCCAACGATTGCTTCTTCAAAGATGTCAATCTGCTCGAACCATTCCTTAATGATGCCGTCGCCGTTGTTGTCGGAGCCGTATACAGCCATACCGTAGTTGTTGCCAAGTTCGTACTTGGTCAAAAATTCTTCTGCAACAACTGCTTCACCTGCGGAGGTGTAACCTACAGTGAGGTCAGCGCAGTCAATGTCGCACTTAACGATTTTACCATCAGCATCTACCAAAACAGCCGCAACAGTAGCAACTACTTCTGCAGAGCCGTTGGTTTCGCCGTCAGCGGAGGTGGTGTCGCCATAGTAAGCGTAAACGCCAAGACCGAGTTTTACATTCTGTACTTCAACTTCGGTATTTGCACCGGTGGTTTCAACAGGAGTACCGTTGTTACAAGCGGTGAGAGTGGAGAGTGCCATAAGCACTACAAGAGCAAGTGCAAGGATCTTCTTCATTTTCATTTTCTCCTAAAAAAAATATGTTTTATTTTTTTGCCACAGAGATTATGCCATAGCGAATTAAATTTGTCAATAGTTAATTTTAAGTTTTTTTATCACAAAGGCGGAGGCAAGTCCCACAAATATACCCGCAAGCGTGCCACTTATTGAGAGAATGAACATGTAATAACCTATCTCTGCGGTTTCGAGAATGCACATTGCGACAAGGGTTTGCCCAAAGTTGTGCATAACGCCGCCCGCGATGCTTGTGCCGAGCGTTGAAAACTTTTCGCTCTTTTTTAAAAGTGCCATAACCAAAAGGCTGAGCACCGCACCTGCAAGGCTGTAAATAAATGTTGACGGGTTAAACAAAAGTGCGGATATGGTAAGGCGGATAAATGATACCGCCGCAGTTTTTTTTACGCCGATGCGGTAAAGCGAAAGAATTATGACTATGTTGGGTAGTCCCACTTTTACGCCGGGGACAGCGGCATATATCGGCGGCAAAAGCAACTCGATATATGAAAAAATTATTGCAACCGCGCTTAAAATGCCAACAAGTGTAATTGATTTAATTCGTTTATTCATCACGCCACCATGTCTATTTCGTCAGTTGAAGATGAGTCAACTTTTATAACCACGCCGTGGGGCAGGCAAACAATGCTTTCACCCGATTTTGATATGGGTGCATGGCTTTTGCAAATGCCGTCCGGGCAATCGGCAAGGCTGACAAACGCTTTTCCTTCCTTAATTGTAAGAGTGTTTGTTCCACTCTCTGTTTGTATAAGGTATTCGGTGTCGCTGTCAAGTGCAAATCTTGCGATTTCTTTACCGTCTATAAGGACAACGGCAAAGTCCCCCTCGGTTTGCAACCCTTTGTATAGCAGAAGTCCTGCTACCGATATTAGTAACAGGACAACTGCGAGTATAATGTCATTTTTTGTTTTTGACATAATAAACCTTAAATTTCAAAATTTACATATGTGATGCAATGAACAGGGCAGTTTTCTACACATGTTCCGCATGCACTACATTTATCATAGTCAATTGTTGCAAGATTATTTACAACAGAAATTGCCTTTTCGGGACAACCGAGTTCGCACTTTTTGCATGCGATACAAGCGTTTTTGCAATTCTTTCTTGCAATCGCGCCTTTTTCTTTGTTGTTGCAAAGTACAACTTGCTTTGAGTCAACGGGAACAAGGCTAATAACGCCCTTGGGACAAACTGTCGCACACTTGCCGCAACCGATACAAAGGCGGGAGTCAACTCTTGCAACACCGTCGGTGATGCAAATTGCATTTGCAAAGCAAGCCGCCGCACAGTCGCCACAGCCGATACAGCCAAAGTTGCACGCGTTTGCACCGCCGTAAAGCATGGTGGATGCAAGGCAGGACTTTACACCGTCGTAAATTGCTTTTTTAGGAGCGGCGTCGCATGTACCGTTGCATTTAACAACAGCAACGCTCTTTTCTTTAAGCTGCCCCTCTGCCGCTTCAACACCGAGAATTTTTGAAATTTCTTCAACAACACTCTGCGCACCGGGTATACAAAGAGTGGTCTTTACGCCATCTTCAACAAGTGCTTTTGCATAGGCATCACAGCCGGCAAAGCCGCATGCGCCGCAATTTGCACCGGGGAGGCAACTTCTGATTTCGGTAATGCGCTCATCAACCTTTACCGCAAAGAAATGCGATGCAAGTACAAGCACAATCGCCGCAATAAAGCCGACAACGGCAACAACAAGGAGTGCAATCAAAATATCTGCTATCATTTCTGTGCCCTCCTTTATGCAAACAAGTTTTCGATGATTCCCGCAAATCCGAAGAATGCAAGGGAAACAAACGAAGCCGCAATGAGTGTTACGGGAAGGCCTTTAAGGCTTTCGGGTACTTCACTTTCGACGATGTAGGTACGGATTCCCGAGAAGAGCACCATTGCAAGGAGGAAGGCAAGGCCGCAACCGAGCGAGGATACCATTGCTTCAAGGAAATTGTAGCCATCGGTGATGTTGTTGATGGTTACGCCGAGTACAGCACAGTTAGTGGTGATAAGCGGCAGATAAACACCAAGGCTCTTGTGGAGCGAGGGGATGAACTTTTTGAGAAGAATTTCAACAAACTGTACAAGGGATGCAATAACGAGGATGAATACGATGGTTTGGAGGTATCCAAGTCCCGTTGCATTGAGTACATAGTGCTGAATGGGGTATGTAACCGCAGTTGCCATAAGCATTACAAATGTAACCGCGATACCCATGCCCGTTGCCTGGTCAAGTTTTTTGGAAACGCCAAGGAAGGGGCAAATACCAAGGAAACGGCTGAGTACATAGTTGTTTACAAGTACCGAGCCCATAAGGATGACAATAAGTGACTTGAAAGTTTCCATTATTTATCCTCCTTTTTATCTGCACAGCCGCCGTGGCACATTGCCGCAGAGGGACAGCCCGCGCATGAAAATTCTTTTTTCTTAATAACTTTGCCGTGGGTGAGCTTGTTAACAACCGCAATCATAATGCCGTATACAAGCAAGCCGCCGGGCGCTTGGTTCATAATGCTGATTTTGTGGGTTGCAAAGAAGGGAAGTTCAATGCCCGCAAACGAGCCTGCGCCAAGCACTTCGCGAATGGTTGCAATAGAGAGGAGCGCAAGCACAAAGCCGATACCCATACCAATGCCGTCAAGCGCGGATTTGCCAACGCTGTTTTTATTTGCAAACATCTCGGCTCTGCCAAGGATGATACAGTTAACCGTGATAAGTGCAAGGAATACGCCAAGCATTTCGTAAAGTTCTGGCAAAAATGCATGCATAAGCATTTGCACAAGTGTTACAAAACCCGCGATAACAACGATGTAGCAGGGAATGCGCACTTCATCGGGAATGGCTTTGCGGAGCATGGAGATGAACACATTGGAGCAGATAAGCACCGCCATTGTTGCAAAGCCCATTGCAAGCGCGCTTATAACGCTTGTGGTGGTTGCAAGGGTGGGACAAGTGCCGAGGATAAGCACGAAAACGGGGTTTTCGCGGAGGATGCCCTTAAGAAGGACAGAAAGACTTGAATTCTGTTTCATTAGTTTGCACCTCCGTTTAAAATGGTTACCGCTTCAAATACGCGGGAGATTGCGGTTACATAGCCGCTTGATGTTACGGTTGCGCCGCTGATTGCATCAACTTCTTTGTAGGTGTCTGCGGTTTTGCCGTTGAACTGTGAGGAGTACTCGGGGGTAGCGCATGCATCGCCAAGACCTGCGGTTTCCTTTTGAGAAACGGTCATGCAGGAGATGATTTTGCCATCTGCGGTGGCGCTTACCTTAATGTAGATGTATTCGCCGGATTTTGAGTATTTGTCGCCGTTAATGCCATAGCCGGATGCTTTTACATCAAATACATAGTTGCCGCTTTCGGTTTTAGCGGCAGAAACGATTGCCGCTGGCATGTTTTCGTATGCCGAAATGTCAATTTGAGTTGTGTTTGAGTTAAAGATCTTGGGACAAGCGGCATTTACAATTTCCGCTACGGTGCTGTCGATACCGCTTGTTACAACTGTGCCGCCGCCGTTTACGCCTACCATTGTTTCGCCGATGATAAGCACATATCCTGCGCCGTCTGCCGCAGAGTAAACCTTGTCAACGCCGTCAAGCACTTCGCTTACAAATGCCACGGTAAATCCGCTTGCACCGGGGAGTGCCGCTTCAAGCGCTTCCATAAAGAGTTCTTCTTCGGACTTAACAGCCTCGCCGCCGCTGGCGATGATGGCCGCATTGAGTGCATCTCTGACAGCGTTCTTGTATGCTGCGGTTGTCTTTGTTGCACCTGCAACGGTGTCAACTGCATCAATTGTGGATATGGTTGCACCGGTTACGCTGTCGCCGAATGTCTTTTCGTAGCCGAGAGTTTCTTCACTACCAAGGCAAACCGCACCGCTAACGGTACCGTCGCTGTTTACGCCAACCATAATGGTCATGTTGGGGTTAAAGCCGGTGGTGGTGAGCTTTACAACTGTGCCGCCGTTCTTTTCTGTAAATACTTCTTTAACGGTGTCAGCAAGGTCAAGCGCAGAGATGTCAACCGAGGTAAAACCTTCGCCCGTGGGCATTACAACAAGCAAAGCCTCGTTTGCCGCCGCCGCTTCATTTTTTGCGATAATGGGCGCTGTGATATAGTTTGCTGTTGCAAGCATAACAGCCATTGCCGCGCAGATAAGCGTGAGGGAGAGTATACACTTTATGTATTTCATTTTCTGTCACCTCCAACTATTTTGCGCGAAGTCCAAATATCGATGTAGGGGGTAAGAATGTTCATAAACAAAATCGCAAATGAAACGCCTTCAGGATAGTTGCCGAAGATACGGATCATAACGGTAATGATACCCGCGAGCGCGCCAAAGAGAAGCTGACCGCCCCAAGTTGCAGGGGAGGTAACATAGTCGGTTGCCATAAAGATTGCACCGATGAAAAGGCCGCCCGAAAGGGTGTATGCAAGCGCTGTTGCAAAATTGAAATCAACAAGCACAAGTGTAAAGAGGAATGTTGTGCCGATGAAGGCAACGGGGAGGTGCCATGAGATAATGTGGCGAATCATGAGGTAAACGCCGCCGATGATAAGCGCGATGGTGCATGTTTCACCGATTGCGCCGCCGTAGTTGCCAAGGAAAAGGGTGAGAAGGTCGGGACTTTCACCGCTTTCTGCCAAAGTTGCAAGGGGAGTTGCGCTTGAAACGGTGTCAACTGTGGGGAACGCGCCCTTCGCCATCTCGCCAAAGGCAACAAGCATAAATACGCGCGCGGTGATGGCGGGGTTAACAATGTTTTTGCCAATGCCGCCAAAACAGCATTTTACAACTACAATTGCAAATACCGAGCCAACGATCGCCTGCCAAAAAGGGATGTTTGAAGGAAGGTTGAGGGCAAGCAAAAGACCTGTAACAACAGCGCTGAAGTCGCCAACGCTTTGGTCTTTTTTAACGATGATATTGAAAAGAAATTCGGAAATCACGCAAGAGCCGATGCAAAGCGCAATTATTGCAAGTGCGCGAAGACCGAAAATTATAACGCCCGCAATTGCCGCGGGGAGCAATGAAAGAGAAACTTCCATCATTACGCGTCTTGTGGAATGGGTGCTGTGAATATGGGGGGAAGCCGAAAGGTGCAACAAATTATCCATTTTTCTTTGCCTCCTCTCTTGCCGCCGCGGCACGGAGCGCCGCTTTAGCGAGTTTGTTAGTTTGGATAATTGGGCGATTTGCAGGGCAACAGAATGCGCATGTGCCGCACTCCATGCAAAGATCAACGCGGAGTTTTTTCAATGTATCCTCGTCTTTTAAGCGATATGCTTCTGCAATTGCCGCAGGGTTAAGTCCGAATGGGCACTTGTTTGTACAGTTGCCGCAACGGATGCAGTTTGTAGTTTTAATCGGGGTGGAATCCTTTTCGTTGAATGCGAGAAGGGCGTTGGTGTTTTTGAGCACGGGGAGGGAGGTGGAGGGTACCGCCACACCCATCATAGGTCCGCCGTAAAGCACCTTGCCGGGAGCACTCTTAAATCCGCCTGCAAATTCAAATACATCGGAAATTGCGGTACCGATAGGAGCAATTACATTTGCGGGGGTATTAACCGCGCTACCGTCAACGGTAATAAGGCGGTCAACAAGCGGAATACCGGTTTTGAGGTACTTGCCGATTGCCGCAACTGTTGAACAGTTGATAACGATGCATCCCACATCAATGGGAAGTTTGCCACCGGGGACAACTTTTTTTGTGGTGTGGTAAATCATTACCTTTTCGCCGCCCTGGGGGTATCTTGATGCAAGCACTTTAACACTTACCGAGTCACGCTTGCTTGCGATTTCTTTCATTTTATTGATAGCGGCTTTTTTGTTACTTTCGATACCGAAAATAATCTTTTTTACACCAAGGTACTTTTCAAATGCTTCAATAGCGTAATCAATGTCGTCGCTGTATTCAAGCATTGCGCGTGTGTCGCTTGTGATGTAAGGCTCGCACTCAGCGGCATTGATGATTATTTCTTCAATGCGACTTGTGTCAACATTGAGTTTTACATAAGTGGGGAAGCCCGCGCCGCCAAGACCTACGATACCGCTCTTTTTAACAGCCTCGATAAACGAGTCCTTGTCGGTTACGGTAGGAGGAGTGATGGTGGGGTCAAGGGTCATTTCGCCATCGGACTCAATTGTGATTGCGGGAGCCGCGGTGCCGTTTGAAAGGCCGAGGGGCTCGATTTTTTTAACTGTGCCCGATACTGTTGCATAAATAGGGGAGGAAACATATCCGTTTTGCTCGGCAACGAGTGTGCCGATGTCCACATGGTCGCCAACTTTAACAACTACATTTGCAGGCGCACCGATGTGCATGGATGTCGGCAGAGTTACCGACTTTGGAGCATCCATTTTCACCGCCGCTGTTTCAGCGGTGTGCTTTTTATGGTGAAGATGAATACTGCGGAGGTTAAAAGCCATATTTTAGCCACCTTTCTTTTGAAAAACATTATTTTAATATTAACAAAATTTTGTATTGTTTTTGTTGCAAAATGCACAGAATACTTCATCTTATAATATATATCTTTTTCATATCAAAGTCAATGTTTTTTTGAGTATTGGCAAGTATTTTCTCTATCTTTGCCGATT
>JAZQWE010000042.1:0-3547 GCA_045632225.1 Eubacteriales bacterium
ATCGCGCTTGAATATGTTGTTGACTTTATCGATGTGAGATGCTTTTCTTTTTGGAAGTGGATTTTCAATGTTGCGGACAGCGCGGTTTGCGTCGGCGCCGCACTTATTATCCTATCGGTGATACTTGACAGCATCGAAGAGGGTAAAAAGAAATGAGCGAAGAAAGAATTGTAGGCGCTACCGAAATCGGTATGCGCGCAGATGTGTTTGTTTCGCTTTATTTTGATGTTACACGAACCGCCGCGGCACGCCTTTTTGAGGAAGGTGCGGCAACGGTTAATGGCAAGGCGTGCGCAAAAAATCTCAAACTCAAGGGAAACGATGTTGTCACGGTTGACATTCCCCCCGTTAAAGAAACCGAAACTCTGCCCGAGGACATTCCGATTACGATTGTTTACGAGGATGAGGACATTGCCGTTATTGATAAACCCAAGGGTATGGTTGTTCACCCTGCGGCGGGCAACGAAAACGGAACACTTGTAAACGCTTTGCTCTATCACATGGGCGAGCGACTTTCCGGTATCGGCGGTGAGCGCCGCCCCGGCATTGTTCACCGCATTGACAAGGATACAAGCGGACTTTTGGTAATAGCAAAGAACGATTTTGCGCATAATATTCTTTCCGAGGGACTGAAAACTCACAGTATTGACCGTGAGTATATGGCAATTGCCATTGGCAATTTCAAAGATGATGGCGCAACCGTAAATAAACCCATAGGCAGAAATCCGCGTGACCGAAAAAAGATGGCAATTGTTGCCGACGGCCGCGAAGCGATTACGCATTATACGGTTGCAGAGAGATTTGACGGTTTCACATTGCTTAAAGTGAAACTTGAAACCGGTCGCACCCATCAAATTCGCGTGCATCTTTCCTCCGTTGGTCATCCCCTTGCGGGCGATGAGGTTTATGGCGGTGGAAATACAAAATTTGAAAAGCAGAACAAGGATTTGCTTGCGGGGCAGGCGCTCCATGCCTACCGCCTCACGCTTACACATCCGAAAAGCGGCGAGGTTTTGACATTTGAGAGCCCACTCCCAAAATATTTTGAAGCGCTTTTGGAAAAACTGAGAAAGTAAAGGAGTAGCAATGCGGAAAAAGAAACGGCTTTCGCCTGTGCAAATTATTACAATAAGTTTTGCGGCTGTTTCGCTTGCAGGCGCATTGCTTTTACTTTTGCCTTTCGCATCGCGCGAGGGCGTGAGCGTACCGTTTATTGATGCGCTCTTTACCGCTGTCAGCGCATCATGCGTTACGGGTCTTTCCGTTGGTGACACATATTCAATGTGGTCGCCGTTTGGCCAGTTTGTGATAATTGCACTCATACAGATAGGCGGTATCGGAATTATCACACTTGCAATGTATTTTTTATCCGTGCTTCATGCAAAAGTCGGTATGCGAAGCATGTTTGTGCTCCAAGAAACCGTTGGGGCGGACTCATTGTCAGGACTTATGAAAATGACGCGTTTTATCGCCGCGGGCGTGCTTTTTGCTGAACTTTTGGGGGCGATTTTGTTAATGCCCGTGCTGATTTCGGATTTTGGGGTGCTTCGCGGAGTGCTGTATTCCTTTTTTCATTCAATCAGCGCGTTTTGCAATGCGGGTTTTGACCTTATGGGATACAGCGGCGCACCATCGCTCACAGCATACAGCGATAATCTGTATTTTAATGCGGTAATCGGCATTTTAATCGTTTTCGGCGGTCTTGGTTTCTTTGTTTGGCTCGACTTGCTCAAAAACAAATTCAAGTTTTCAAAACTTGCGCTCCATTCTAAAATTGTGCTCACCGCTACTTTTTGGCTTTTGATTGCGGGTGCTGTGCTTTTCTACATTTTATATACTGACAGCGCGGCGGCTATCGGTATGTCGGTTCGCGAAAAAATTACGGTGTCGGTTTTTCAATCGGTCAGCGCCCGAACAGCGGGATTTTACACCGTTGACCTTGCAAGAATAGGCGGCGCGGCTCAAATGCTCATGATTTCGCTGATGCTTATTGGCGGTTCACCCGCTTCAACTGCAGGCGGTATCAAAACAACCACCTTTGCGGTCTTGATTTTGCTTGTGCGCTCAATCTTTCGCGGTAAGGAAGATGTTGAGGTGTTTGGCAGACGCATTGAAAAAAATATATGGCGAACGGCAATCGCGGTTTTTGTGCTGTATCTTTGCATTGCACTTGGTGCAGGCGTTGCCATAAGCGCGATAGAGCACAAAGACATCGTGGTATGTCTGTTTGAAACTTTTTCTGCGATTGCAACGGTGGGACTCAGCCTTTCACTTACACCTACGCTTTCATCGGTATCGAAAGTTATCATTATTATATTGATGTTTATCGGGCGCGTCGGTGGTATCACCGTGCTTCTTTCCATTGCGGGCAAGAACAATGACAGCGCTTACCGTTACCCCGCAGAAAATATTACTGTTGGCTAAAGAGGGAATTATGAAGAATATACTCATACTTGGACTTGGGCGCTTTGGTAGCGCGATGGTAAAGCCGCTTTTTGAACTTGGAAATCAGGTTGTTGTGTGCGATACCGATGAGGAAAAAATCAACCGTGTTATTGAATATACAGCCGGTGCAAAAATCGGTGATTGCACAAGTGAGAAATTTGTGCGTTCCCTCGGTGTCGAGGATTTTGACATTGTGTTTGTAACTATTGGCGAAAACATTCAGAGTTCGCTTGTTGCGGTAACTTTGCTTAAAGATTTTGGAGCAAAATGTATTTGCGCAAAAGCGGGTAGTGAAATGCATGAAAAATTGCTTCTTCGCGTAGGTGCAGACAAGGTGGTTTTCCCCGAGCGCGACGCGGGCGAGCGCATTGCAAACATCTATGGCCGTGACAGCGTGTTTGATTGCATCGAACTTATGGAAAACCATGCGATTTATGAAATTGCTGTGCCCGAAGGATGGGTTGGCAAGAGTGTAAGAGAGGTTAACGCGCGCGCTCATTACGGTGCAAACATCCTTGGAATTAAGCAAAGTGCCGACGCATCTCTTGATCCGAATATAAGTCCGGAATACATGTTTAAAGACGGAGATTCCATAATGATAATGGGAGAAACGGGCCGACTTAAAAAAATAATAAGCAAATAATCATGTGCAAAATCAACAAAAAACAGTATTGATTTGTGCTGAATTTCGTCATTTTATGGCAAGGTTTTGGTTGACAACTTTAGCAAATTAGAGTAAAATAGTTTTATCTATCAAATATAGGTAGGTTAATACAGATTTTCATTTTGGAGGAAACAACAATGAAAAAGATTTTGGCTCTTGCTCTTGTTGCAGTTATGGCGCTTGCTATGTTCGCATGCGGCAATGCAGATAACTACGCTGCAAACAACACAGAGTACTTCATCGGTGGTACAGGTCCCCTTACCGGCGGTGCATCCAGCTACGGTATTTCCGTACAGAACGGCGCAAAACTCGCTGTTGAAAAGAAGGTTGTCACGCCGGCAGTTGAGCGGATGATCGAGGTCAATCTCCTCAGCGGCGGCATCGCCTTTGAGGGCGGCGGACTGGCCGCGGCACATGCGATTCACAACGGGTTGACGA
>JAZQWE010000043.1:0-2712 GCA_045632225.1 Eubacteriales bacterium
CCCATTGTAGTTAAAACCGATATTCCTTTTTATGCTATCGTTTTAATAATTTTGTTTAACGGCGTTGGCAATGTAGTAAATTACTTTTTCCACGGCAAATACTTGATTTTGCTCAAAGCCGACGGAAAGAACTATATCAGAACCGGTATTGAAATTTTCACCTCATCGGCAAAACAGATTGCCAAAATTGTTTTCATTGCACTTGGTTATGATGTGGTTATGGTGCAGTTTGTCGCAATGCTTGTCAGCTTTGCGCAAATGGCATATATCACATATTACATAAAGAAAAAATACAGCTGGCTCGATTTAAGTGTTGCGCCGGACTATAAATCCATTTCTCAAAGTAAAAATGTTATTGTACATCAAATAAATTATTTGATTACATCCAATACAGATACCGTATTGTTAACAGCGTTTGCCACCTTAAAAACTGTTAGCGTTTACTCCATTTACATCTTGCTTTTCAACATGGTTGAGAAAGTTTTGCATGTACTCAGGGATGCGGTAGAATTTAAAATTGCAAATTATTTTTATGCCTCTAAAACAAAGTTTTTAACAGTTTTCAGGGCGTATGAAATTTACTATACAGCTTTTTCATTTGCACTGTATTCAGTTGCAGATTATTTTGTTCATCCGTTTTTAAAGTTATATACTTCCGATGTAACCGATATAAATTACATCGTAAAATTTTTGCCGCTGCTTTTTGCGCTCACAAAACTTGGTATTATCGCTTCGTATCCATGCGATGCAATGGTGCATATATCGGGGCATTTCAAGCAAACACAAACCGCGACAACAATTGAATCGGTAATCAATGTGGCGCTGTCGCTTGTGTTGGTTATCAATTACGGCATTGCCGGAGTGCTGATTGGCACAATACTGTCCACACTTTTCCGTGTAGTATACAGAATAGTTTATATCCATAAAAATGTTATAGAAGGCAAACGAATGTTTGGCTCGTTCAAAACTGTAATTGTTAACTTTGCCACCTTTGCACTTGTTGACATTGCGGGAAATGCTATCAAGGTTGATTTATCATCGTATTTTAAAATAGTTTTATTCTGCATTCCGTTTTCTTTGGCGGTAATGGCTATATATTTTGTGATAAATTCGGTGTTTGAGCCTCAGTCGTATTTGTTTTTAAAGACGGGATTGCTCAAAACTTTAAAAAAGAGAAGTAAGTGATCTCAAACTCTTTAAAGGAGGTAAATGCTTTGGATTTAATCAGCATTATTATTCCCGTATATAAAGTAGAGGAATATTTGGATGAATGCATTCAAAGTATAGTCAATCAAACTCACCAAAATTTGGAGATTATTCTGGTTGACGACGGCAGTCCGGATAATTGCCCAAAAATTTGTGATGATTGGGCCAAAAAGGATGCGCGAATTCGTGTTATACATCAAAAAAATGCCGGTGCGGCGGCGGCGCGCAATGCGGGGCTTGATGCGGCAAACGGCGATTATATAGGATTTGTTGACAGCGATGACTATATTGCAAAGGATATGTACGAGCGACTCTTAACAGCTTTGAAAAGCGGTAATGTTGGCGGCGCGTGCTGTTTGTTTTACCGAGTTAGTCCAAACGGCGAAATTGTTCAGGACAACCACAGTTTTGGCCAGAGCCGCGTTGTCAGCGTAAAAGAATCGCTTGATATGTGTTTTTACAATA
Organism: Eubacteriales bacterium; assembly: GCA_045632225.1. Taxonomy (GTDB): domain Bacteria; phylum Bacillota; class Clostridia; order Oscillospirales; family CAG-272; genus UMGS902. The sequence goes on from JAZQWE010000043.1 coordinate 1,672, forward strand.
TCATTTCCAATGCGCTGTGGTGCAAACTTTTTAAAAGAAGCGTTTTTGACGGAGTTCGATTGCCCGTGGGCGAGATTAACGAGGACTTTCCGCTGATAGTTCCAACTTTTGCAAATTCGGGCGGGATGGCGCTTGTAAACGAGCCGCTGTACTATTACAGAAAACGAGTTGGTAGCGTAACGGCGGGTTGGTTGTCGGCTAAAAATTATAAAGTTGTACTCAAAAATTTCGCGTTAATCGGCGAGCAATTGGAAAAAGAGCGTGTTTTGTGCCAAAAAAGTTATGCATTTTTTGTGGCAAGCGGCGCATACAGAACCGCCCTTGTGTCCGAGAAGTATAGAGATAAACTTGACAGCGAAGCCAAAGAATTGTTGCTTGATTATAAGAAAATTATGCAAAAAAATTATGCAAGCTATGTTTTTTCAAAAGAGAGTCTGCCCAAAGATAAACTTCTTTACACCTTGGTGTTAACAAACACCTTGCGCCCCTTATATAAGTTGTTGAAAAAAAGTCTTTAATTTTTTGTCGCGTGCGGCAGAAGGGAGATTATTATGAAGCGTAATGTTATAAAAACACTTGCGGTGACGGTGGCGGCAACGGTAGCGGTTGTTGTGGCTTCGGCTACGGCAGAGCTTACATCGTTTTCCGATGTGCCAAGCGAATTCTGGGGTTATAAAACCATCATGAATATGACCGCGGCGGGCATTTTTAAAGGCACCGAGGAACCGATTAACGGCGTTGGCGTTTTTTCACCCGACAAGATTATGAACAGAGCCGAGTTTATCACGGCAACGCTCAGAGCGATTTTTCCCGAAGATGCAAAAAATGTTCCGCTTAACGGCGAAAAATGGTGGAGCGGCTACTATGCTCTGGCGATTGACAAGGGTATTTTAAACAGCAACGAATTTAGCGGCGTCCTTGAGGTCCCCATGACCCGTCAGGAAATGGCGATGGTAATGGTGAGAAGCGTTGCAAAGAACGGCGAAAAACTTTCACAAAAGGTTTCAACTTCGCAAATCCCCGACTATTCACAAATCGGTG
>JAZQWE010000044.1:0-2827 GCA_045632225.1 Eubacteriales bacterium
TCTTTTGCCCCACGGCGGTTGCCGCCCATAAAGAGGCCAAAGTTGCCGTTTTTAACGGTGATGGAGTAGGGGATGGTGGTAATTGCCGCACGGTTATATTCTTTGTGTTCTTCAACATTTGTGTTTGTGTAGATGCCAAGACCGCTTTTTGCATCAACACCGCCGTAGAAGTTAACAATGCCGTTTACCTCAAAGTTTTCGGTGAAGAGAATGGAGTTAAAACCGCCGAAAATGATAAGTCCTGCATCTTTTGTGGTGATGGGGAGGTCAAATGTGATAAGATTTGTGTTTGTGTTTTTTTCGAAAGTGATTTTGAGAGCGGTAAAGTTGAGTTTGCCGCCGTCAGCCGCCTTAAAGGTAAGGTCGCCACTCTGCTCGGGAATTGTGAGCATTGAGCCAACGGTAACTTCGCCGTAAACGGTGACGGTACCGCCTTTGCCGTCAAGCGCGGCAACTGCATCTTCAAGCTTTGCATAGTCCTTGCCTGCGCCGAGCGAAACTGTCTTTTCTGCGGCAAATACTGATACCGCAAGCATAAACGCAAGTGCGAGAACAAGTGCTGTAAAAAACAATTTTTTCATAAAAAACTCCTTATATTTTTTGATATAAGTTTAGCATTTGAAATGGGTGTGCACAATGTATTTTTTGAATAAATATATTGTATAAAACTGTGTTTTTGTTAAAATGAGTATTTTGCCGCTACAAGTGCGCCAATCATGGTATCGGTACCGCTGGAAGCACCCATTTTAAGCACAAAATCCACATCTTCTTTAAAATCGCCGTCCGAGTAGATTGCTTTAACAACGCGGTCATATATTGTGAAATAGCGTCTGCCAAGCACAGCACTTATGTATGCGGCGCTTATATCCGTTGTGCGGTTCAAAGCATCGTATATGCTCTCGCGGAGCGATACTGCAAGTATACCGCGTGCATTGAGTACCGAACAGAAACCGCAGAGAAAATCGTCACCCGAGGGGGTAAGACCTCTGCCAAGTCCAATGAGTTTTGTCGCGGCGCCAATGTCGCCATTGGCAAGAGCGCGGATTGCATCCTTGCAACCGATTCGGTTCTTTTCGATTAGATCTAAAATGCCGAGTTCTGAGCCATGCTCTTTTACATATTTGAAAATTGCATCAAGGCGCTCACCGTCGGCATCGCCGCTTGGGGTAAACGGGTCGGGCACATCACTCAAAAGCGAAATTTCAAAGGTTTTGCCCGAGATTGTCAGCGTGCTTTCCGTCAGCAAAACCGTGTCGCCCACAGCGGGATTTACAGCCGAAGAAAATTCACAAAAATCCGCAATGCCAACACCAAAAGCAACATAACCCCACTTTGCATCGTGGAAAAGGAGAATGTCGCCTTTCACCTTGCAATAAATTCCTTGCGAAAACACTCCGCAAACGGTACCTGCTTCGCCGCTATTTGCAATACGGCGAGCAAGAGTGCCCGCCGTAAATTTTAAAGTATGCATTATTTGTTAAGGCTGTATTCGTATGTCTTGGTTGCAACCATCTGCTCTTCATCGGTTGCTACAACGAAAATCTTAACAGCGGAATCAGCCGCGGAGATTTCGCATTCACCCTTAACCTGATTGTTCTTGTCTTCGTCAAGTTTTACGCCAAAGCAAGCAAGTTTTTCGCAAACCATGCGGCGAACAGTCTTGGAGTTTTCGCCAATGCCGCCTGCAAATGTGATGCAGTCAAGACCGCCCATTTCAGCATAGAAAGAGCCGATGTACTTAACGATGGATGCAACAAGCATATCAATCGCAAGGCGTGCGCGCTCGTTACCGTTGTTTGCCGCTTCTTCGATAAAGCGAAGGTCGCTGTCAACGCCGGAGATGCCGAGGAGACCGCCGTTCTTTGCAAAGCCGGTGGTAATTTCGTCCATTGTAAGACCCTCGTTCATAAGGAAGGGCACAACATACGCGTCAATGTCACCAACGCGAGCCGCGTGGGGAAGACCGGTTTGGGGAGTAAAGCCAAAGGAACAGTCAACGCTCTTGCCGTCCTTGATAGCGCAAAGGGAGGAAGAACCGCCAAGGTGGCAGGAAACCGCCTTGAATTCGGTTTTGCCGGTGAGTTCTGCAAGGCGGCGTGCGGTGTACTCGTGGGAGTTACCGTGGAAGCCGAAGCGCTGAATGCCGTACTTTTCATACCATTCGTAGGGGATGGCGTAGAGGCGGCGCTCCATGGGAATTGTCATGTGGAATGCAGTTTCAAACGAACCAACAAGGAGTGCATCGGGGAGCATTGCCTTGAATTCGCCGATTGCATCGAGATAGGGGCGGTTGTGTGCGGGGGCGATGAAGAGGTAGTCGTTCATTGCGCCAAGCACCTTTTCGTCAAGTTCAAATACGCCGTGGTAACCTTTTGCAAGTACGGTCTTAAAGCCAACAGCGCTGATTTCTTTGATGTCGGAGAGGATGTTCTGCTTTTCGTCAAGCAAGTCGGAGAGGAAAAGAGCGATACCGTCTGCGTACTTGGGTACAGAGAGGTGGTCTTTTTCAATCTTTTCGCCGGTAGCGATGTTTGTAAAGGAATAAATAGCCTCGGTTTCGCTGCCAACGCGTTCAACCTTTGCGGTAGCGTAAACCTTTTTTTCGGGCATCTCATAAAGCTTGAATTTAAGAGATGTGGAGCCAACATTGCAAACTAAAACTTTCATAAAAGCCTCCTGAAAATATATTAACATCAACATTATAACATATATAAGGGAAAATAGCATACAAATTTTAAAAATTTGTCAAGTTGCATTATTGCGGTAAATTATAGGTTATGTGCACGATTAAAAACACCTCATCCACCGCGTAGCGGTCCCCCTTCCC
>JAZQWE010000045.1:0-4121 GCA_045632225.1 Eubacteriales bacterium
AGTTGAAAACACCGCGCGCATCATGAAAGAAGGCGCTCCCGTTAACATCAACACCCTCCGTGAAATGGTTGAGTTTGCAAACTTTGTTGGCATTAACCCCAAGAAGTACTTCGGTGAGCATGCTGACGCAGTTAAGACAGACAAGATGTTTGCAGGAAATTACTAATACCGCCACTTCAAATCTTAATCAATACATAAAAAAAGGGCTCGCTTGAGCCCTTTTTTAGGAAAGAGAAACTTATGAAAAAGTTGTTTTCGCTTTTTCTTGCACTTTGTATGGCGTTTTTCCTTGCCTCATGCGTTTCAACACTTGAAACCTCGACTGTTTCAAGTGTTGAACTTGTGGAAAATAACCTTGACAATGTCGGCGCTGTGACCGAGGCTGTGACCGAGGAAACCGAAGCGCCCGAGCCCGTAAAGGCTTATCCCGACAACATTCTTATGTCAGACAGAACCGATGTTTCCACCGCTTGCGTTCTCGGCAACGAAAACTTGAAGCGCAAAGATGTTGCAACTGTTACTTTCCTTGACACTTTGGAACACATGCCAAGCAATGCATGGGATGTTTCCGATGCCAAAAACGGTAGCGTTATGGCATGGTATGACGCAGGCATGAATCTTTATATCGCAGCCGTGGACGGCGACCCCTACAGTTAGTTTTACAACACACAAAAAAAGGAACTGCTTTCGCAGTTCCTTTTATTTTTATTTCTCTTCGCCGAGCATTTTTTCAAGGGATGCAAGACGGATACAAGCGCTGAGCGCCTGAATGCAAACCTCAAGTTCGTGAATTGCTGAGAATGTGGGAGCAAGACGGATATTTGCATCGCGGGGATCCTTGCCATAGGGGTAGGTTGCACCAGCGGTGGTGAGTGTACCGCCCGCCTGCTTCATAAGGCTCCATACACGCTTTGCACAGCCCTCCATAACAGTAAGGCTGATGAAATAACCGCCGTTAGGCTTTGTCCAGCTTGCAATGCCAAGGCCGCCGAGTTCTGCCTCGAGAGTTTCGAAAACAGTCTCAAACTTGGGGCGAATGATAGACGCATGCATTTCCATAATGCGGCGGGTGTTTTCGGCATTCTTGAGGAAGCGTACATGGCGGAGCTGATTGAGTTTATCAGCGCCGATTGTCTGCACGCCGATGAGTTTCTTTGCCTGCGCCATATTCTTTTCGCTGAGCGCCATCATTGCAACGCCCGCGCCGGGGAATGTGATTTTGGATGTGGAGGTGAAGTAAATAATTCTGTCCTCGGTACCGTAACGCTTGCCAAACTCAAAGATGTTTGCAAGTTTTTCTTCGGTATAAACATCGTGGATGAAGTATGCGTTATCCCAAACAATGCGGAAGTCGGGCGCCGCACATTCCATTTTCATAAGTCTGCGAACAGACTCGCGGTCATAGGTATAACCGGTGGGGTTTGAATACTTGGGCACGCAGACGATACCGTGCACATCGGGGTCTTTTGCAAGTTCCTCAATCTTTTCAATGTCGGGCTGACCGTTTTCAAGGTACTCAACGGTAATCATTTCGATACCGAGAGTTTCAAGAATTGAAAAGTGACGGTCATAACCGGGAGCGGGACAAATAAACTTTACTTTATCGTACTTGCACCAAGGAATATTTACATCGGGAGCACCGTAGAGCATAAGGCGGGAAAGCGCGTCATACATCATATTAAGGCTGGAGTTGCCACCAACGAAAATGTTTTCTACGGGAATTTCGGTAAGTTCGGAGAAAAGGCGTTTTGCCTCGGGAATACCGTCGAGCATACCGTAGTTACGGTAGTCAGCGCCGTTTTCGCCAAAGCACTCGTCCGCGGTGAGTTCGGGGAGCATTTCGTTTGAAATGTCAAGCTGTTCGCCAATCGGCTTGCCGCGCGAAAGGTCGAGAGAGAGTTTGAGTTTGCAAAGGCAATCAAATTCTATTTGTGCGCGCTTGAGTTGTTCGCGCTTTTCTTCAAGTGAAAGGTCAATGTATTTCATAAAAACTCCTTATGGATAAATTGCGATTAGAATTCTGCAGAGCCTGTGGTTCTCGGATATGCCTCAACATCGCGGATGTTGGAAACGCCGGTTACATACATAACAAGGCGCTCAAATCCAAGACCGAAACCTGCATGCTTGGCGCCGCCGAAGCGACGGAGATCGAGGTACCACCAATAGTCCTCTTCTTTAAGTCCGCAGCGTGCCATTGCCGCTGTGAGGTAGTCAAGACGCTCCTCACGCTGTGAACCGCCAATGAGTTCGCCAACGCCGGGAACGAGCATATCCATTGCCGCAACTGTCTTGTTGTCATCATTGAGGCGCATGTAGAATGCCTTGATTTCCTTGGGATAGTCGGTAACGAAAACGGGTTTGCCGAAAATCTTTTCGGTGAGGTATCTTTCATGCTCGGTCTGCATGTCAATGCCCCAAGAAACGGGGTATTCAAACTGCTGGCCGCTCTCTTCAAGAAGCTTAATTGCCTCGGTGTAAGAAACTCTTGCAAAATCGTTTGAAACAAGGTTTGTAAGGCGCTCAAGGAGAGTGTTGTCAACGCGGAGGTTGAAGAACTCAAGCTCTGCCTTGCAGGTGTCCATGATGTGGCGCACTACAAACTTAATCATATCCTCTGCGATGTTCATATCGTCGGTGAGGTCTGCAAATGCCATTTCAGGCTCCATCATCCAGAACTCAGCCGCGTGGCGCTGTGTGTTGGAGCGCTCTGCGCGGAAGGTGGGGCCAAATGTATAGATATTGCCGAATGCCATTGCATAAGTTTCGCCGTTGAGCTGACCCGAAACGGTGAGCGAGGTGGGCTTGCCAAAGAAGTCCTTGGAGTAGTCAACCTTGCCGTCCTCAGTCAGGGGAGGATTTTCGGGGTCGAGGGTGGTTACGCGGAACATTTCGCCCGCGCCCTCACAGTCGGATGTGGTGATGATGGGGGTGTTTACATAAACAAAGCCACGCTCGTTAAAGAACTTGTGAATTGCAAATGCGCACTCGCTTCTCACACGGAAAACCGCATTGAAAAGGTTGGTACGGGGGCGAAGATGCGCGATTGTACGAAGGAACTCGGGGCTGTGGCGCTTCTTCTGGAGGGGATAATCGGGGGTGGATGTACCCTCAACCTCAACTACCTCTGCCTTGAGTTCAAAGGGCTGCTTTGCCTCGGGAGTAAGCACAAGTGTACCGGTTACAACAAAAGCCGCACCGACATTCTGTTTTGCAATTTCGTTATAATTATTTATCTTATCAGCCTCAAAAACGACCTGAAGAGTGCCAAACGCACTACCGTCGTTAAGTTCTATAAATCCAAACGCGTTGGATGCACGGATAGAGCGTGCCCAGCCGCAAACAGTAATCTGTTTGTCAGCGTAGTCTGCCGCTGACGCATAAATACTTTTAATAGATACTCGCTGCATAATTTTTTCCTCTTTTATAAAAATTCTATTATAATATTATACCTTATATTTTTTGCAAATGCAACTGTTTTTGCGTTTTACAGAAAGTTTTCATGGGACATTCTTGGCATTTTGGGCTGCGCGCCGTGCAAATGTCGCGTCCAAAGAGCACAATTCGGTGGCAAAAATCGGATTGTCCCTTTTTTTCGATGTATTTATCAAGGATTTTTTCGATTTTTGCGGGGTTCTTTTCCTCCTCGGGATAAAAACCGAGTCTGCCGCAAATGCGAATACAATGTGTGTCGGTTACGATATTCGGTTGACCGAAAAGGTCGCCGAGAAGCAGATTTGCAATTTTGCGCCCAACGCCGGGGAGCGAGAGTAACTCGTCAAGGGTTCTTGGCACCTCACCGCCGTGGTCGCGCATGATAATCTCTGCCGCTTCTTTAATGCTTTTTGCCTTGGTTTTGTAAAGTCCGCATGTGCGCACCGCCTCCTCAAGTTCGCCAAGGGGTGCCCTTGCAACGGCGTCAAGCGACGGAAACTTTTTAAAAAGTTCCTTTGAAACAATGTTCACCCTTGCATCGGTGCATTGCGCGGAAAGCCGCGCCATTATAAGTAGTTTCCAAGCCTGGCCGCCGTATTCAAGCGAACACACGGCATCGGGATAGAGTTTTTCAAGTTCGGCGGCGCAAAGCCGCCCAAGTTCGTATTTTGTCATGGAGTTGACGCGGC
>JAZQWE010000046.1:0-7917 GCA_045632225.1 Eubacteriales bacterium
ATCATGGGTTGCTACGGTATCGGCGTTGGCCGTCTTGCGGCATCTGTTTGTGAGGCAAGCCACGATGACTTCGGCCCCATCTGGCCCATCTCCATTGCACCTTGGCAGGTTCAGCTCTGCTGTGTTCGTGCAGATGATGCAGAGTGCAAGGGCGTTGCCGATAAACTCTACCGCGACCTTGAAAACAGCGGTGTTGAAGTTATGTACGATGACCGTGATGTCCGTGCGGGCGTTATGTTCTCCGATGCGGATCTTCTCGGTACACCTCTTCGCGTTGTAGTCAGCCCCCGTAACCTTGGTGATGGCGTTGTGGAAATTACTTCCCGCGACAAGAGCATCAATTTGAAGGTTCCCGTTGGCGAGGCACTTGATACCGTTAAAAAGACCATTGCCGAAATGTTTGAAGCAATCGGCGCAAAGGTTCCCGAACTTTATTAAAAACAAAAATCTTGCAAACTGACTTTCGTCAGTTTGCAAGATTTTTTATTTGTTATTTTATATTTGCTATATGCGTTTCAAGCATCATTTTGTTCATGGTTCCGATTTGTGTGTGCACAAGTTCGCCCTTTGCATTTATAAAAAGTGTGCAGGGGATTGAGGAAACATTATAAGCGATTGAGGCGCTGTAATTTGAGTCGTGGTATATGGGAAAGGTGTAGTTGTTTCTTTCTCCGAATTTATAGGCATCAGCAAAACTGTCGCCCACATTTACCATCAAAAACTGTACATCGTCGCCGTGGGTGCGATATGCATCCTCAAAGTGAGGCATTTCAATTTTGCACGGTGAGCACCTTGTTGCCCAAAAGTTTACTACAATCGGTTTGCCGAAATAGTCGGAAAGTTTTACTGTGTTTGAGTTTTTGTCGGTTACCGAAAAGTCGGATGTTGTGACAATCAAATCGTTTAGCGCTTCTGTTTCGGTAATGGTGGTTGTTTCGGTGACGGTAGTTGTTTCTTCTGCAAAATAATCATTTGAAAGGGATTTGTATGCAAAGGCCGCAAGCGCAATAAGCGCAATAAGCGCGGCAACGGTTATCAGTAATGTGAATTTTTTCATTATTACCTCACACAAAAAGATAAAGGATTTTGCTTAAAAGGCCACTTGCCATAAGCACGCCGACCAAAATCAAAAATATGCCGCATACTGTGTTTATAACGCGGTAATTCTTTTTGATAAAGGAAAATGCACCGCCAAGTTCTTTGATAAGCACAGCGGAAATTAAAAATGGAATGCCAAGGCCAAGGGAGTATGCAACAAGCAAAAGCGTGCCGCGAAGTGCCGTACCCGATGTGGCGGCTTGCATCAGCGCAGAGCCTAAAAAAGCGCCCACGCAGGGGGTAAGGCTGATTGAGTATATAATTCCGAAAAGGAATGCGGAAACGATGTTAGAGGCGTTTTTTCTGCCTTTCATGCCCTTGAAAAAAGGGAGGTGGATAACATCGAGATAACTCAAGCCGAAAATTATAACGATAATTCCCGAGATAATGTTTACCGCGGTTTGATAGCGCAAAAGCACCATGCTGATTGCGCCCGCTCCAAGTCCCATTGCGGCGTACACAGCGGTGAAGCCGAGCACAAAGAAAAGCGCGCGTGCAAACACAAGTCGCTTTTTGTCTTCACCTGCCGCAAAATATGAAATGTAAATCGGTAGCATGGGTAGCATGCACGGGGAAATAAAAGAAATTATACCCTCAAGAAAAGTGAGTAAAAAGTCCATTGGTTTACCTACCTAAAAATGTTTTAACAGCCATATCCGCATTGCCGCTGTATCCTGTGTGAACAGAGATGTTTTTACCGGTTAGTGCAGCTTTTATATCATCGCCAATGCATGAGCAAAGTATCGCATGAATTTTAAGGTTTTGTACATCGGTAGAGGGGATAAAGCGCATAGTAACAATTTTGCCGTTTTCTATCTCGTAAATCTTGAAAGACATTGCATGCTCAAACGGGGAGAAAATGTTGTTATTTTCAAAAGGAAGGGCAATTATCATAAAGCGGGAGCTCCTTTGTAAAATCTAAACATAGTATATCATAAAAAATGAACTTTTTGTAGCCTTTTAAACTAAATTGTAAAAAAAATATATTTTTTTTGATTAAGTACTTGATTTTTGTTTTTAAGTGTGGTATTATGTAAAGGCTTGCAAAGAGCAACAAGGAGAAGTCGCCTAGTTGGTCGAGGGCGCACGATTGGAAATCGTGTAACCGGTAACTCGGTTCGAGAGTTCGAATCTCTCCTTCTCCGCCAAAGAAAAAACCACCCAATAGGGTGGTTTTTTTCTTTGCGTTTTACCATGGAAGATTCGAACTCTCTCGAGAGGGACGAGTGCGACCGCCGCCGGGGGCGGATAAAGGGAGCACAAAGGAGTGGCGGCAACTTGGCTTGTGCCATCCCGAGCACCGTCGAGGGTGGCAGAAGCCTTAGTTGCAACAGTGCAAGCATCGCGAGCGATGCGCGAAAGAGGGAAGAGCGCACAAAGAAAATCTCTCCTTCTCCGCCAAAGAAAAAACCACCCAATAGGGTGGTTTTCTTTTACATTGCAAGTTCTTTTAACAATCTTATTACATCTGCCAAGCTGAAAGCGCCATCGCCGTTTACATCCGAGTTTGCAATGCTGCGGTCATTTATAATTGCGCGGAGCAGAGTAAATACATCGGCAATATCGGCTTTACCGTCATCGTTAAAGTCGTTTTCAACATAATTGAGAGCCTTTATAATTTCGCTAAATCCGTCGGTTTCGCTACGGTAGAGCGCGTCGCTGTCTGCGATGAGTTCCATTTGATAAAGGCTTGCCTTGGTGTCATTTGAAACATAGCTGTCCGCCTCAAAAAGGTACGCTATGAGGTATGCATTGTGGGAATTGGTATGCACTGCATATGCGCCGTTTTCAAATGTAACCTCTGCCGCTTCGCCGTATGTAACGCTGGCGCCGAGATTGTATTTGCAAAGAGTGAGTGTAGCGTTTGGCTTGATATATGTGTAATCAATGCCGTGCAAATCAAGCTTGTTAAGTACGCCTGCTACATTTGATGCATTGGCATCAAGCACATATCCCGTAGCCATTGGGCGTGATGAGGTTACTTTGTCATAGCGAACAATGGAGGATACCGCATTTTCATTTTTATATGTGCCGTCAGGGTAAACGGAGGGGTGAGGAGCGGAAAGAGTAAGTCCGCTTTGGGCGGTTGCCATTTTTGTTACAAACAAGTTGTTTTCGCTAAATGTTTTCACAGCCGCCGCTTCACGGGCATTTGCAACTTCGGTTGCAAGCGCGCCGTTTTGGTCAATAATCTCGGCAACAACTGCTTTTATGCCTTCTTCCATTGCATAAACCGCGCGGGCATAGTGGCTCTTGCCCGACCAGATGCGCATTACTTCAACCAAGAACGCATAAGAGCCGTTGATTGATGCATAGGCATGGGATTGACCGCAGCTGTAATACGGCCATTGATAATGTCCTGCGCGTAGTCCCGTTTTGTCCGCGCGCTCAATCATCTTTTCTGCCATTAAAGTGCCCTTTTGCTTGAGAATGGGGGCGGTGCCGTCAATAATTCCGTTTATGTCAACCAAAGGCGCGTTGGGAGTGCCCGTGCTTGTGAAGCAAACATCGTCGATGTTTGTGTGCGAGCCGTCATCATTAAATGCAATTGTGCCCGAGTTGTCCTCGTGACAGTCAAGGTAAACGGTTGGCATAAACTGACGGTAGATGTATGTCATCATTTGTGTATTGGAGTGCAAAAGACTGACAAAATCTCTGTTGGGGTTTACGCCGTCGGGGAACTCGCGTGTAAAGCGCATGAGGTTGTCGGGGCTTGAAGCGGGGATGACTATGATTGCGCCAAAGTGGTCAAGCACGGTATTGCCGTACTCGCCCACAAGCGATGTTGCAAAGTTTAGCACACCCTCTTCACCTGCGGGTTCGTTACCGTGAACGCCGCCCGAAATCATCATGATTTCGCGTGTGCCGCCTGCACTAACGATACTTGCAATTTCTTCAATAGAAGCATTGTCTGCAATTTCATCCTTTGTGAAAATAAGGATTGGCATGAGGTTTTCTTCATTTTCAAGTTCTGCTGTGAAAAGGTAGAGATAGTCGCAATTTTCGTCTAGCGCCTTTGCATATTCAACAAGTTCAGCATTAGTCATAAATGCGCGCTCGTCATCCTGATGATTTGCAAATGTGGGGGTGATTTGAGGCACAAAGTTTTTGAGAGTATCGGTGCCAAAGAACTTTTCAAGTACCTCGTTTGTTGTATGGATTGTGCGAGGCTCGGAGAAAGAGTTTTCTACATAGGGGGCAAGCGGAACTTCAAAGAAAAGTTCGCTTGACTTTCCGTCAATGTAGAAATGCTTTACATGATAATCTTTTCCGCCGTCATAGTAGACCTTGTAATAGTAAAGGCCGGGTGCAAGGTCGATGCTTATTTCGTTGCCGCTTGAAACATCAAGAAGTTTTACGCGGGCATCGTTATCATAACTCTTGCTGTAAAGAACGATTGCGGGTTGTCTTTCATTTTCGCCGTTTGGGTTGTAGTATTTAACTGTTACATTGGTGGTTTCAAATCTGTCGGGAAAGGCGATTGTGAATGCAATCGCATTTTCAAGTTCTTTTCGCACAAGCACTTCGTCAGAAAGGGAAGTGTAGTTTAGAGTACCCGTGGAGTTTTTGTCATTTACGGTGATATATGCCTGGCCGCCAACGGGGTTGCCGACTATTTCAAGTGTAGCTTCGCCCCCAAAAGTATCTGCGGTGATGCTTGCCGCCGCGGGCAAAACAATTTTGCCGCCGCCGATAATACTCTCAAATACGGCATTGCCCGAAAGTGTGAGTGTGCCGCCATTTTCAAGTGAAAGGTTTGCCTTGTCAAGCACATTTCCAACGGTGCCGCCGAAAAGGTTTACAGCGCCTGCACCGATTGTGCCACTTTGAACCGCACCTGCAGAAACTTTGCCCGTAACGGTTGCGCCGCTAATTGTAACGGTAGAAGTGCCGCTTACACTACCAAAGTATCCCGCGCCGTAAACATTGCCGGGTACATATACATTGTCAAGCACATTAACTGCCACATTGCCCGTAACTGTGCCGCTGTTTGCGCCCGCACAAAGGTGGGTAACATTATTTGAGGGGGCGGTAAATGTTACATTGTCGCGCACGGTTACTGTAACGCCGTTTTCTACTGTTGTAAGATTTACGGCGTATCCCGCGCCGTAAACATGGCGGTAGAGTTTAGCATTTTCCGAAATATCAACGGTAATGTCTGCGGTTGTTGCGATTGTGTTGTTGCGCGAGCCGCCGAGTACAAGCGAATAGATTTCGGCATCGCCCGAAACGGTGAGCGAAATGTTGCCCACAAAGGTGCTGCCGCTACCGCCACCGATAGAACCGCCCACAACGCCGTAGCCGCTGTCAGAGTAAAGCACGGTGCCGCCGCTGATATTAACGGTGGAGTTGCCCTTAAATTCGGTTTTATTGGTGTTAAGGGCGTTACCGCCTGCGATGGTATGGAGAACGGTACCGCCACTCATATTTACTACGCTGTTGCCGCGAGTGTGCCATGTGCGGCTACCGCCGTAAACAGAGCCGATTGTACCGCCCTCAATGTCTATTTGTGAGTTGCCGTTAAGGGTTTGGTAACTGCCGCCATAGATTGTATCCCAAGTGCCGCTTTTTACTGTGATATGGGTGTCACCTGTAAAAGATGCGCTTGAGCCGCCGTGAACGGGCGGGATTTTGCCGCTTGTTTCGTTAGCAACGGTTATGATACCTTCGCCAAGGGTGAGGTGGTGGCCGTTTGCATAGATGTTGCCGTATGTGGTAGAGGAAGTTGTCTGTTTAATTGTGATGTTTTCAAAAACGGTATCGGCACTAAGCTGAAGCGTTCTGCCCACGCCGAAATATGCGCCGTTTGTTGCCGCATAGTCAACGCCGTCATAAACCGAGGTGACAACAATCGGTTTTTGGGGCATTGTCACGGCGGTATCAACGCTGTGCGCTACCGCGCCCGTAACTACGATTGTGCCGCCGCCCTCGGGCAAAGCATTTGCCGCCGCGGCAAGCGTAGCATAATTTGTGCCGTCTGCATAGACAACCGCATCGCTTGCAAAAACGGTCAGTGACATGCACATCAAAAGAGCAAAAAAGAGTGCAAAAATACTTAAATTTTTCATATTAGCCTCCCTATATGAATTTGTATAGTGACAATTTTATTTTAGCACCCCCATAAAAAACAGTCGAGGTATTTTTTTCGTCTTAAAAGGTAATTTTCGATATATTTTTTTATATAATATTGTCATCAATTTCTTTTTTTGCTACAATAAGTCAAAAGGGGGTGTGTTAATGTCAAAAAGGTATTTTTCGCTCAAAGAAATGACAAAATCGCTCTTTTTTCACAATATAGGCGGCACAGAACAGTTTTTTGAGGACGGTCAGGGATGGAGTTTTATGCCCGTGCCGCGTCCGCACCACGGCTTTTTGTATATTGCATGCGATAAAGTTGAGATAAAATATCAAAACGGCAAAACAGTATTTTTCAAAAAAGGAAATTTTGTATACATACCCAAAAATCTGTGCTACACCATCACTTTTTACGGCAATAAAAAGAATACATACTCGGATTTACAAGTGGTTTTCAATATTTTGGATATTGACTCAAACGAGTATTATCTTGCGGATGAAGCGGTTTGCATTTTGGAAGAAACGCCGCAAAAGGTTGTGCAAAATATGCTTTCGATTGCGGACAGCACGGTGAATTTGCTTTATCCCTCCTTCCCGATTCGCAAGGAGTTTTTTGCAATGCTTGATACCGTTTCGGGCAGGCTTTGGCTACCCGAAATCGCCGAGGGGAATAACAGCAAGGTCTTTCCCGCAATTTGCTATCTTGATAAGCATTTGCGTGATAATGTTTCGATAACGGCGCTTGCAAAAATGTGTATGCTTAATGAAACAACTTTTCGCCGCGAGTTTAAAAATGCAACGGGTAAGTCGCCCGTGCAATATAAAACCGAAATAAGGATTAAAAAGGCAAAGGAACTTATAAGTTGCACACCCGAAATTCTGACAAGTGAGATTGTAGAACAACTGGGATTTTATGATGCTTCATATTTTTATAAGGCATTTTTCAAAGTTACTGGCGAAACTATCAAAGAATACAGAGAAAGATGCAAATAACCGCAACGGTTACCGTTGCGGTTATTTTCTGTTATGAGATAATCCTTAATTTATATTCCCAAATCATCCGCGACTATGTTGTGAAGTTCTTCGCGGAAACGGATTGTATCCTCGTATGTACCGCCGCGATTTGCGCTGTACAAGGTGGTGTTTGAAAGCGCGACAACAAACATATCTTTTTCAAAATCAACAAAAACGCTTTGCCCGCTGTGACCGCAATGCCCTATACTACCCTTGGAAAAAAGTCTGCCCGTTTGATTGTATCGCTCGTCTACATAAAGAAAGCCAAGTCCCCTCGCCGCTTCAAGATGCGCGGTATAGTTCTCTCTTGCGGCATTAAAAATATGGGAGGGGATAATTTCGGGCAACCCTTTTAGCAAACTTGTCGCATATTTTTCCATGTCCGAAAGGCATGAGAAAATGCCCGCATGCCCCGCAACGCCGCCTATTCGTCTTGCGCTTGGATCATCGCAAATGTGGTCGCCCTCTTGACGGGTGCAAATTATTCGGTCCGCACCCTCATCGCACAAAAAGTGTGTATTTTTAAAGCCAAGCGGCTTTGCAACTCGCTCGTTAAACAAAACATCAAGGGTATTATTGTAGATTTTTTCCATCGCAAGCGCAAGAATAATCATGTTGTTGCAAGCATAGACACAACTTTCACCTTTAGGGGCAAAAAGTTTCTTTTCCCATTGCTTTTTAAGCGCCGCTTCGTGAGTGTAAGGCGCCTCGGCAATTGGCAAAAACGAA
>JAZQWE010000047.1:0-11887 GCA_045632225.1 Eubacteriales bacterium
TAGACCGAGGGCTTGAACTGCTATTGCAGTTCTCAAGCATGCTATGCTTCGTGTCTGCTATATGCCATCTATTTATTCGGTTTTGAATGAACATTTAATATTAAAGCAGGTCTTTTGACCTGCTTTTTTACTTTATTTTGAGGAATTATGAAAAAACTTTTATCTTATTTTAGTAGAGTAGAACTTGCAATATGGCTTTTTTCAATGACTTTTATAGTCGTTTCGTTTCTACTTTTTGACCGTGAAAATTATCTCACGCTCTTTGCCTCGTTAATGGGTGCAACTGCGCTTATTTTTTGCGCCAAAGGTAATCCGATAGGTATGACTATAATGGTATTTTTTTGTTTATTTTACGGTTATATCTCTTGGACATTCCGTTATTACGGAGAACTTATGACTTATGTATTTATGTCACTTCCAATGTCTGTGTTTTCACTTGTTTCATGGCTGAAAAATCCATATAAAGGCAAAGTATCTGAAGTTGCGATAAGGAAACTGCGTCGCAGCGATATTTTGCCAATGACTCTCTTAACAGTAGCCGTGACAGTTGTTTTTTATTTTGTTCTTTCATATTTTAATACCGCAAATCTTATTCCAAGCACTTTGTCAGTTTCTACAAGTTTTTTTGCAGTGTTTCTTATGTACAAGCGTAGTCCGTATTTTGCACTTGCATACGCGGCAAACGATATTGTTTTAATTGTCCTTTGGATTCTCGCTTCCATCAGCGATATTTCTTACATTTCAGTCGTAATTTGCTTTATCACCTTTCTTGTGAACGATATTTACAGTTTTATCAATTGGAAACGCATGCAAAGAAATCAGAGCATGTAAATAGGCAACAGAGTGTTGCTTGCTTGTTTTATATCTTCACTATATAATAAAAGTGAGGTGATTTCGTGGAAACTAAAGATATTATACTTGAATTGAGAAACAAGAAAGGCTTGTCGCAGGATGAGCTTGCAGAGAAGGTTTTTGTTACTCGTCAGGCGGTTTCTCGATGGGAAAACGGAGAAACAGTACCGAATACCGAAACTCTTAAACTTTTATCAAATCTTTTTGGTATTTCTATCAATACGCTCTTAGGTTCGCCTATGAAGCTTGTTTGCAAATGTTGCGGGAAAACGCTTGAAGATGATGATATAAGCAAAGAAATTAGCGGCGCATTCAACGAAGAATATTGCAAATGGTGCTATTGCGATGGCGATTTTACACTTGATTTTTGGAAACAGTATATTCGTCTTGGCGGCATTGATAAATTTGAAGAATTTAAAAAACGGATTATTGAGGAATTCAACACGCTGCTTAATATTGAAGGACTTCCAAAGGTTGAAGATTTGAATGTGCTTCCCGGTAGTTTTGTCAATCTTGAATATAGACTTCCTAATGGAGAATTTGTGAAATTTCTTGATGACAAAGCAACTTATCTTGGTAACCAGCTTGAATGTGAGTTTGGCGGCAACAGATGCTTTGGTATTATTGCAAATATGGATTTTTTGCTCGTTTGTACATACGAGGAAAACGGTGAAAATCCCGAGCTTGTTGTTTATAAAAAGAGATAGAAATTGTTAATAATCACAAAAAGCGAGTCAAAAGACTCGCTTTTTTGTTTACATTCGCTCATTTTACTGTTATAATGATGTATGTTATTAACTTGTGCTACGAGGTATTGTAGTATATTAAAAAATTTTTGAGGTAAGTTTATGAAAAAACTAAATTGTATCTTTTCGATTATCATAGTTTTTGCAGTATTTACTCTCTCTGCATTCGCGGCGGGCAATGTAGTGTATGTTGACGGTACTGTTGCTACAGCGGGCGACGGCTCGACTCCTCAAAGTGCGATTAAAACTTTTGCGGCCGGCGTAAAAGCGTTGCCCGGCGGCGGCACTATTGTAATTTGCGGCGATACTGGAATTACAGCGGCTACTCAACTTGCGACAAATTCCATTTGCATCACAGTTACTTCGGAGTATGGCGGAACAAAGTATGATGCTGTATTCAACCTTGGTGCGCGCCTTGTTCTTAGCGGTTCGTTTATATTTGACAATATAACGGTTAACAATGCCTCCACATCTGCGCAGAGTATTTTCGCGCGCGGTTTTATGCTTACTGTTGGAGAAGGTGTAACATGCACCACTAATGGAGATGCGCTTGCATACCCCGTGATTTACGGCGGTAAGTATAACGGTGCACACACGGGCGACGCGCATGTTGTTATCAAAGGTGGCACATGGCGCGGAGTTTACGGCGGCAACTATTCAAATAGTTTTACCGGCAATACCCAAATAGACTTTCTTGGTGGAACAGTACTTTATGCACTTTCAGGCGGTAGTTATACCGGCAACTTTAGCGGAAACACAACCGTTAATATTGGCGGTAGCGCGGTAATGGCGTTTAACACAGTTTCTTCGATAAATATCGGCGTTACGGGCGTTACAACCGGTGATGGTGTACAAGGCACAAGCGGTGAAGAGTTGTATACACATACCGGAGATGTTGATATTAACATTTTCGGGAATGCAAAAGTATACTCCAATATTCTCGGAGCGGCGGCAAGAGCGGATGTAACCACCAAAGGCGATATTTCTATTGACATTTACGGCGATGCCGAAATTTACAGACATATTTACGGTGGCGGTTGGTATGGCAATACCGAAACCAATAAAAACGGTATCGTTGTAACAGTACGCGAAAACGCTGCGGTTTCAATTCCGTCGGCTTCTGCTTATGTGTGCGCGGGCTCACAAGAGAGAACTACTAAAGGTATCGGTAAAGTTATTGTAAAAGACAATGCTATAATAGCGGGTAATGTATGCGCAGGTGGCAACAGCGGTATTTTTGAGGGCGAAGTCACAGCAGAAATTTACGGCGGCAAGGTTACCGCAAACTTTACCGCGGGTACTCGCATCGGTACTGTACAAGGTAATACTACTACGGTTGCATACGGTGGCAAAATCGGCTACAACGCAAGCGGCAATTTTTCGCTCAGAGGTAACGGCGGATATGCAAGTGCTACTTCTTATGGCAAAGTTACCGGCATTGCTACAGTTGTGCTCAACGGTGCAGATGTAGCCGGCGCGGTAACACTCGGCGGCGCTACGGGCACAGTTACTCTTAAAAGCGGAAAGGCCGGTAGCATTGCTGATAAAGCGTACATCGACCTTGACAATGGCGGAAACTTGCATCTTGGAGGAAGTGTCACCGCAAGCGACTTTGTCGGTGGCGGCACATTAACCTTGACTGCGGCGGGAAGTATTGTAAGCGATAAAATGAGCGGTGAAATAACCCTTTTAATCGAAGGCACACCCACCGCGACTACATATATTACGGTTAACGATCCTGCAAGTGATGCGACAGTAAACTATTCCTCCGTTTTGGACGAAATTTTCAGCAAAGAAGTCAGCGATCGCACAGTTAAATATTCCGTTTCATATCCCGAAAGATATGAAACAACAACTGTTCGAGTTTATTACTACAATCCAAACGGCATCGATGAAACACAGCCCAAACTCGTTATGTACAAGGGACTTTCACCGTCGAATAACAAGGTAAAAGTTACACTCACCGAATCCGTTGAAGATACAAAGGCATACGCCGAGGCGGCCCTTGAACCGGGCGTGTACTACTATAAGGTATACTACGGTGCCAGCGGAGCAGATTACCATATAAAGTATTTCTATGTTTCGGGCAAGGTGCAAACGCTTACATTTGACCAACCTTACGAACCTTATGCCGAAAACAGTTACATGGAGCAATATACCGCTACTACAACGGATGAGGTTTTGAACAACTTCCTTACAACCGCAACAATCGATGGATATACGCCCCTTGATACCCCCACACTTAAAAATCACTCTGCAGATCGCGCTTTTATGAGCAATGCTGAACTCTGTGCGTATGTGGATGCTCTTGATGCAGAGTGCGACTACCTCCATGTATACTATCCTTTCGAGGATAGCGAAATGGGCAACAAATACCCCATTTTGGTATTCACAAAGGATGAAATACCTGCAGATGCTTCATTTGATGATGTGGGCGAGATTGTTCGCGGCGGCGGTATAAGAGAAATTTTGATGGTATCGGGGGGCGTTCACGGCAACGAACCTGCGGGTAGTGAGGGTGTGACCGCATTTGCAAACTTGCTTGCGGGCGAGTACGGCGGCACAACAATGGATTCATTCGGTGCAATTGTACTCATTCCATCGGTGAGTGTGGACAATGCACAACGGTTCAAGCGCAACAACGAAAGCGCAATCAATCCACAGCGCGACCTTTTGCAACTCACGGGTAAGGCAACACAAAATCAGGTATATGTTTATAAAACATTCATGCCCACCGTGTATATTGATTGTCATACAGATACGGGAACTCTCACCGTTTTGGAAAGCGATTACTCGGTATCATATTCTTCTGCAAATTCACTTTCACATCTTGACGATGCGGTTATCCGCTATTCAAGCGTGTTTAACTCCCCCATAATCGATATTAA
Source organism: Eubacteriales bacterium (assembly GCA_045632225.1). Classification (GTDB taxonomy): domain Bacteria; phylum Bacillota; class Clostridia; order Oscillospirales; family CAG-272; genus UMGS902. The sequence continues at coordinate 4,487 of JAZQWE010000047.1, forward strand.
CGGAATTGTTGACGGTAGCGCACCCGTATCCGAGCAAATCGGACTGAAAATAAATGTTGCGGCTATTGAAACACTCAAAAAAATGGGACTTCGCTCGGGATTTTATTATGCACCCAATGCGATGCCCAACACTTCATGGGTATACGCGCAAGCACGCGGCTCATACGGATTTCTTATTGAGTCAATGCGCATCTGGAGCGGAAAAGACCGCTATGAGCGCTCGGTTTACTCGATTATGCAAGCGATAAAAGCAATAGCAGACGAGGTTGCTTCTTACAACGGTGCACTTGCAGAAAATGTTTCGCGCGGCAGAGCGGCGGCGGTTATAAATGAGTTCAGCGAGGATAATATTTTTGCTAAAAAGACTTCGATAAGTGGCAATCTTTATTTTGAAACACCGCGCTTGGCAATTTATCTTGACGGAACTGTAAAGGGAACTGATACTGTAAAAATTACACATCACGATACCGTCAGCGATTTTATTGCAATGGCAACAGCCTATGTAATTCCCTCGGACGCAAAAAACATTGACACAATACTTGAGCTCCTTGATATGCACGGCATAAAGTATGTGAAAATCCGCGCAGGCGCAACTATGCTGCTTAGAAAATACGAGGGACTTGATACGGTAAACAGCGGTGCGGAGGCGGTAACAATTGCCGAGGCACAGAGCGTTACATTTGAAAATGGCGCGTATGTTGTTACACTCGATACATCTGATTCATATCTCATCACATATTTGTTTGAGCCGGACAGTTACCCGTATACACTTTCCACCGACCACATGCACAGCCTTGTAAATATGGGCTACCTCACCGACACAGACGAACTTTATCGAAGCGAGGTAAGCCAAATTGCTGAGATTGTTTCCCAAATGGTATATGTAAAGGGGGATATCAACTGCGATGGCGAAACCGATATAGCGGATGTAATAAAACTTCTTTCAGATGTTCTTGGGGACAGAGGAAGCAAACTTATTGATGTAATCCGACTTTTGAAGTTTATTGTAAGCAAATAACAAAAATAATAGCGGTAAAATTACCGCTATTATTTTTCGCTTGTTTTTACCTTGAAAATGGGTATAATACGGAATATAATTACAATAGAACAAGTCCATGGAGGCGCTTATGAAAGTTTTATTTTACGGTGGAAACATAATCACAATGGCAACACCTCTTTATTGCGAGGCTGTGCTGTGTGAGGGTGAAAAGATAATAGCGGTTGGTAAAAAAAGTGAACTTTTGCCGCTTGCCGACGAGTTTGTTGATTTAAAAGGCGCAACCATGCTTCCGGGATTTATAGACGCGCACAGCCACATCACCTCTATGGCTGCGACATATTCTCACGCAAATGCAAGAGAGATAGACAGTTATGAAAAACTGAAAGATACCGTGCAAGCGTATATCAAAGAAAACAAAATTCCAAAGGGCGAGTTTGTGATTGTACGCGCGTATGACCATACGATTTTTCCGGGTGGTAAATATCTCACACTTGATGAAATTGATGCAATTGCGCCCGACCATTTATTGATAATTCGTCACAGTAGCGGTCACGCTGGGCTTTTCAATTCACGATTGATGGAGCATTTTGGAATTACGGCAGAGATGGCAAAGGAGCACCCCGAAGAAATTATTGTTGAAAACGGGAAACTTACGGGATGCTTTAAAGAGGGCACTTTTTCTGCATATAATGCAAAGGTGCCAAACTCCTCATTTGAAGAAATTTGCAATGTGCATCCCGAGGTACAGCGCTACTATGCGCAAAACGGTATAACTACTGCGCAAGAGGGATACTTGTCCATGCGCACGATTGATGTGTACAGCGAACTGTATCAAAGAGGTAATCTTTTACTTGATATTGTGCCGTATGCACCGATAAAGTTTTTTGATGCGCTTAAAGAAAAGTATTCAAAATTGCCAAACGAGCGCAAGTGGCCAAAATGCGGCATAAAATATTTTCTCGACGGCTCACCCCAACTTCGCACGGCGTGGACGCGCTCTCCCTATCTTGGCGGCGAAACTTGCGGCTTGCAGATTCACAGCGATGATGAGACAATGGATGCTTTTCGCTTTGCGGCGGATAAGCATGCGCAAATTATAATTCATACCAACGGCGATGGGGCGGTGGCACAGTTTTTGCGTTGCCTTGAGGTGGTTGAGCGTGAAAAACCGTGGCTTAAAGAACTTCGCCCCGTATTGATTCACGGTCAGCTTATGGGGCGCGACCAGATGAAAAAAGCGGCAGAACTTGGTGTTATAGTATCGTTTTTTGTTGCGCATTGCTATTATTTTGCGGATACACATATCGCAAATCTCGGCACCGAGCGCGGCATGTATGTTAGTCCGGTGAAAAGCGCAATTGACGCGGGCATTTGCGTTACATTCCATCAGGATGCCCCCGTAATTGAACCAAATATGCTTGAAACTATTTGGTGTGCGGCAAATCGCGTTACTCGCCGCGGTGTAGAACTTGCAAAAGATGAGCAGATTTCTGTACTTGATGCAATAAAAGCTGTTACCGTTAACGCCGCATATCAGTATTTTTGCGAGGATGAAAAGGGAAGCGTTGAGGTTGGTAAACTTGCCGACTTTGTTGTGCTTGATAAAAATCCGCTTGAAGTTCCGAAAGAAACCATACGCGATATAAAAGTTTTAAAAACTTATAAGCGCGGAAAATGCATTTATAAAGGAGACTAAAAATGTTTGACAATTTGAAAGCAGGCTGGAACCCACTTGAATATGCTTCTCAAAACGACAATAGGCTGTTTTATCAAATACATCTTCCCCAAACGCTTGAGGCTGGAAGAGTATATCCATTGATTTTGTATATGCACGGTGCAGGTTCAAAGGCAGATGACAACTCTCATATTTATTCGCGCTATGCTGACTTTTTGCGCAATTTTGTGCAAGGTGAATATAAAGAAAAAGCAATTTTGCTTGCACCCGGATGCCCCAAAAGTGGAGCGTGGGTGCAAAAACGCGCTCCCGAGCAGGTTGCACTTGACCATACGGTATCTCCCACCGCTCAAATGTGCGCGGTAATCGACATTCTTGATATTGTAATAAGCCAAATGCCCATTGATGTAAAACGAATTTACATTCACGGCAACAGTATGGGCGCGCATGCCACATGGGAATTGCTTTCGCGTTTCCCGGGGCGCTTTGCGGCGGCTGTTCCGGGCTGTGGTGCGGGTGACCCCGCAATGGCGCATAAAAAGCATGACACCGCTATTTGGATTTTTCACGGCGATGCAGATGCTACGGTTCCATACCAAGCCTCGGTCGTTATGAACGATGCTTTGACTGCGGCAAACCACAAAAACTTTAAGTTTACTACTTTTCACGGTGCAGGCCATGGCATTTCAAAGCTTATTGCCGATACCGACGGACTTATGGAATGGATGTTCTCACAAAACTTATGATTAAAACAGGACTGCATAGTCCTGTTTTTTTGTTGTAAAACGAAAACCACGCGATAGTCGCGTGGTTACAAAAAAAGGCTTTGCCGATGAGGAGAAAACAAATAAAAGATAGAAGATAACGCTTTGTTCAAAGGCTCCCTCCGAGAGGGAGCTGTCAGCGGAGCTGACTGAGGGAGAGTGCGCGATAAAACCTTGCTAACGCAGGCCCCTTTCGACGGCTATGCCGCCACTTTCCTCTCGGAGGAAGGCAAAAATGCTATTTACATAACCCATTTATGGGTAGCAAGTAACAATTGCATGGCTGGCAGGCCAATACTAAAACGCACTTGTGCGTCGCCAGTATCCATAGGGCTATGCCCGAAAAGGAAATACACCCCGTTAAACGGGGGGATATTTATTTACAAAAGAAATATTGTAAATTCCTTTTTGTTTTGCTATAATTAAACAAAAAGGAGGGGTGCAGATGGATACTTTTGATAAGCGTAAATTTACAATACGCGCACTCCGCTTTTTCTTGGCACTCTCTTTGTTTACGGCGACATCGCTTTTTTCAAACTTTTTGTCATATTTCATTGCACAGCGTTTGACAAATGAAGTCAGCGAGGATGTTATCCGCGTAATACATATAATTATTTCGCTTTTGGCATATCATTCGCTTTTTTATGCGTTTATTTCAACGGATAATGTTATACGCAAAGAGTATTTTGACGGTAATATCGGCAAAATCAAATACATTGCAACAAATCCGAGTGTCAAGATTTCTTTTGTGACAAGTTTGTTGTTTTTCGCTGTTTTTCCCAATGCTTTTGCACTTGAATCTCTGCGCGGATGGCTTGAAATTCCAATTGTTTATGCATGCCTGACACAGGCGTTCGCTTTTTTTGTCGTGCTCATTTTAACATGGGTCGAGTGCCTTTTTGTATATCAAAGGGACGAGGAAAAAAGCCGCAAGGAAAAAAGAAAAATCAAAGACACTCGCATACTGATAAAATCCGTGATAAGCGCGATGGTTGCTTATCCGATAATGGCATATTTGTTGCCAATATTTTTTCCGACACTTCGAACATTACCCAAAGTTGTGTTTTCGATATGTGTGGTAGTTGTGCCGATTCTGGCCGTGCTCGTTGTTATCTTTTCGTTTTTTGCTTATGTTCGCGCGTTTTTCATTCGCGCCGCATTTGTGCAAAAACTGAAAAAAGCCGCTGTGAAAAAAGGCTGGACACTTTCAAAAATAGAACATGCTTTTTCTTCACTCTTCATGGATATTAAGGGCAAAAACTTTACAATTTGTGCAAACGGAAAGGTGTATGACTGTAAGCTACTTTCATGCCTTCACTACGGTGACCCAATGCACTTTGAGGAAAACGGAAAGGGAAAGATTGTCCGCCATATCAGCTTGCGCTACCGCGCTCGCATGGGAGCGCCGTTTGCAAGAGGAGGACTCATTTGGCAAAAACTCCCCGATGATATCGCACAGTTTCACACCGAGTTTAGTTACGGCTTTGACTCCGAAAACAAAAAAGTCATCATCATTTGCCCTACAGCGCACAGCATTTATGCAACAGGGCAGGGGCAAAACAGACTTTTAGATGTAAATGATGTAGTTTTTGGGTATACGGTTATGACGGCAACGGCTTTTATAAACGCCCTTAACCGTGATGCGATAAAATAATTAACGCCGAAAGGAAAAAACAATGAAACAGTTTCGTATATTTTTGATTTTTGCATTTGCCGCACTACTTGCTTTTTGCGTATCTGCCAAAGAAGTTGTTGTCTATGAAAGCGATTTTTCAAGTAGTTACCTTGGCGATTTGACTCTCGTTGGCGATTGGGGAGTTACTGACGGCAAACTCGCACTTGGCAGCGGTAGCGGTAGTGGTAGAATTCTTTTTGAAATCCCCGATGAATACAGCGGTTGTGCCTACAGAATAGATGTTGATTTCATTGGACATACCTCAACCGGCGGCATTATGGTCGGCGCTACGGGCACCGACCTTTCCGCCGTTGCAAAAGAGTTTCACGGATATGACTGTTTCCTCGGTAGCAACGGTAAAAAAGCCGCGCTTGGTAGTTATAAGGCTGATGGCTCATGGATGGGGAATTTTCAGGTAAGCGACGATATAGTTACCGCCGCAGATTTGCTTCTTTCTGTTGAGGTTTGTGCAAGCGAACTTACATATAATGTAAACTCGCTTGACGGAAAAACTGTTTATTTCGGTATTTCATATAGAATCGGCACATCGGAAAAGGACATTTACAGCGCCTTTTCAAACACAGTTGGCCTTCGCAAATTCTATAGCGACAAAGGCGCGTTTGATAATTTAAAGATTACCGTTTTTGCCGATGACACTTTGCCGACACTTGCTAAAAAACTCGACTTTTGTTCTTTTGAGTTTAAAACCAATGCTTTGAAACTTTCGGGCGAAACCGTGTCGGGAGAGGGCGCAATGCTTTCCTCAAGTGCATTTGCCGAAAACTTTAAAGCAAGCGTTATGCTTATCCCAAGCGCAAGCACCAAGGTACTCTTTGGTATGCAGGATAGCGAAAACGGATATGCTTTTGAAATTGACAAAAATAACGAGCGAGTGGTCTTTTATCAGATAAAAGACGGTAAATACATTCGCAAAGGCGTGAAAAATATCCCCGTATATGACGGCGAGCACCTCGTTTGCGTTGAGGTTGCCGACGGTGTTGCAACGCTAAAGTATGATGCATTTTTTGAGGGCGAAGAGGCGTTTAAAACCTTCGATTTTAAACTTGCCGATTACAGCGCGGGCAAGTTTGGATTTATTATTGACGGCGCAAAGATTAAGGATTTTACTGTTTATGAAACAGATGCATATACGGGCGAAACTTATGTAAATCCCGTTGCATGGGGGCCTGACCCCGATGTGCTTTTCTATGACGGCACATATTATCTTTATAACCGAATCACAGCGGGCAATGATGTTTTCAGAGTTTACACATCACCCGACCTTGCAAAGTGGACAGCGCGAAATGTTGTGTTTGTAAACGACCCCGAGGTGCACAATGTTCAGCATTATATGAGCCCAAATGTTTGCTATTATGAAGGAACATTCTACTTGTTATATGCTGCTAAAAACAGCGCAGGCTCAAACCGTCTATACTGCGCAACATCCGACTCTCCTTATGGGCCTTTCACGCATAAAGTAGGGCAAGTGCCGATTCACGATGTTCCCGAAATCGGCGGCCATCCCTATATTGATGAAAGTGGAAAAGTTTATCTTTCCTATGTCCGTTTCGGCAATGGCAACCACATCTGGATTGAGGAAGTGATTCTTGCAAATGATACCGTGACACCGGTTGCGGGTACGCTTACAAGAGTTATTTCGCCAAACCGCGACTATGAAAATGACGGACACGGTTTTATCAGCGAGGGCGGTGTTATCACCAAGCATAACGGACTTTATTACATGATTTATGCCGCAGGTCATTATGAAGGGCATTACGGTGAGGCGTATGCTGTGGCAGAGAACATTCTTGGCCCATATACAAAATATGAATACAATGAAATTTTGACATGGAACAGCGATATCGACGGTGTTGGCGACGGTGTTTTTGTTACATCCCCCGACGGTAAAGAACTTTGGATGGTATATCATAAGCATTATGAAGTTGGCACGGTTTCGCCGCGCTACACATGCATTGATAAGGTTAAATTTGTTAAAGATCCGAGCGGCGGCGCCGATATTCTCACAGTAAACGGTCCGTCCACAACGCCACAGCCTAAAGCGTCAAATATCTATCGCTATGATGTAAACCGTGACGGTAGGGAAACGCTTTTAGATGCACTTATAACCATGAAATCTATTTCTTCTACCTACAGCGGAAAGTATGACGCAGATTGCAACAACCGTAATGACGAATATGATGTAATGGCGATAGTCGATAAAATTTTGAATTGGTAATAGTTTTTATAAAAGTACCCATTGAACGCAGTCAATGGGTACTTTTTGAAT
>JAZQWE010000048.1:0-8185 GCA_045632225.1 Eubacteriales bacterium
TGTTAAAAGATGTAGTGAGCAAGGTTTTAATATTGATAGTGTGACTACGGATAAAGCATATGAAGCAAAAAATTCCGAAAGATATCGCATCAAAATAGAATATGTTGGCTTTAATATTATAAAAATTGAAATATTTGAACCAGTATATATAGTGACTATAAATGTTTCTTGTATAGAAAATCTTCTTCTGAATCAATATGAGCAGCAACACCGATAAACTCCGAGCGTTTTTCTTCATATATATCCGTACCTTCACCAAGCAAAGTTGTATACAGTTTTTCGTTACTCATAACAACCTCAGACAATATACTTTTTGAAAGTTCCCTGCGCTCTTGTATCAAGCACCGCACTCACTTCCATAAAATCGTCAAGATATTCAACATTTTCGACAGTTGCAAGTTTATAAAGCTGTGCAAGTACAGATTGTTCAGCCATTGGAATGCGCAAAACACATTTGCGGGTTCCGGATCTTGCAAGATCTTCAAGCATGGAAAGGAATTTGTCAATTCCCATTCCGGTAAGCGCCGAAACAAACACAGCATCTCTTGGAGTATCGCCAATAAATGCAAGTCCGTCTTTCGCCATATCTGACTTGTTAAAGACATACAAAATAGGTTTATCTCCCGCGCCGAGTTGAGTAATCAAATCAGTTGTTACTTTGAGTTGTTCGGCGCACTCTTCATCGGAAGCGTCTGCCAAAACGACAAGTATATCAGCATATTTGAGTTCATCAAGTGTTGAACGGAACGCCTTAATTAAATGATGGGGCAATTTGCGAATAAATCCAACGGTATCGGAAATCAGCACCTCTGTATCTTCGGGCAATGTGAGTTTTCTTGTGGTAGAATCAAGTGTTGCAAACAACTTGTTCTCTGCAAGAACGCCTGCATCCGTCAATCTATTTAACAATGTAGATTTGCCCGCGTTTGTATATCCCACAATTGCAACTTTTTTAAGTCCGCTACGCTCGCGTGCAGCGCGCATTGTCGCGCGCGTGCGCTCAATATCGCGTATCGCCTCTTCAAGCGCCGCAGCACGGCGTGCAAGATGACGGCGGTCGCTTTCAAGTTTGGATTCACCGGGACCGCGAGTACCTATACGGCCTTCCTGCCTTGAAAGTTGCTTTCCTTTTCCGACAAGTCGAGGAGCTGTATATTTAAGCTGTGCAAGTTCAACTTGAAGTTTACCCTCTGCGCTCGTTGCATGCAATGCAAAAATATCAAGTATAAGCATGCTACGGTCAATTACATCAACATCTTCGAGCACATCCTCGATATTGCGTATCTGCGCAGGCGACAACTCGGTATCAAAAATCACAAGATGGATATCGTTGTTTTGACAGAGTTCCTTGAGTTCTTCAAGTTTACCGCTACCAATGCATGTTTTGGGATTTTCGCTTTCCTTTGACTGTATTACCTTGGCAAATGTTACACCGCCTGCGGTATCAAGCAAACGCTCAAGTTCTGCAAGACTCTTCTCACACTCGCCGCTGTCAACGCCTTTTTTTGAAACGCCAACCAATACAGCTTTTGTTAAAACATTTTCTTCCATAATTTGCCTCGCTGTTAAAAAATAAAAAGGGTAAATGACCGCAAAGCGTTCACTTACCCATTTCAAAGCAAACTTCCGAGAATTATTTAACCATGCTAAGACGCTTCTTGAACTTGTCAACGCGTCCGCCGGCATCAACGAACTTCTGCTTGCCCGTGAAGAAAGGATGACACTTGGAGCAAATTTCTACCTTAACATCGCTCTTAGTAGAACGAGTGGTATACTCTGCACCGCATGCACACTTTACGGTAACAACATTATATTCCGGATGGATACCCTGTTTCATTTTTAGCACCCCTTTACATTAGTAATCACAATACGCCTTATAATAACACAGATATTTGCAAAATGCAAGAGTTTTTTTTAACTTTTTTAATTTTTTATATTTTTTCTCCTACTTCTCCCTTCAAACGCGCGATAATTTTCTTTTCAAGGCGTGAAATATATGACTGTGATATCCCCAACATATCCGCAACTTCTTTTTGTGTTTTCTCTGTTCTGCCTGAAAGTCCGTAGCGAAGTTCAATTATTACTCTTTCTCTCGGATTTAAAAGTCCGACCGCCTCATGAATTATTTTCTTTTCCTCGGCGTCTTCGATATTTCTATAGACAATATCTTCATCACTGCCAAGCACATCCGACAGTAAAAGTTCGTTACCGTCCCAATCAACATTTAGCGGCTCTTCGATAGAAACCTCACACCTCTTGGCGCTGTTCTTTCTTATGTACATAAGTATTTCGTTTTCGATACAGCGGGATGCATAGGTAGCAAGTTTGTTGTTTTTATCCGGTTTGAAGGTGTTTATTGCCTTTATAAGACCGATTGTTCCAATGTAAACTAAGTCCTCTATACCAATGCCGGTACTTTCAAATTTTTTTGCAATATATACTACCAAACGCAAATTATGTTCAATCAGCAAACTACGGGCATTTATATCGGTTGGTGCCGCGCTAAGCGCTGCCGCTTCTTCTTTAGGACAAAGTGGCGGTGGCAAAGTTTCTGCACCGTTAACATACGCCGTTTCGCTATACGATAGAAGTATTTTATTTTTTATTTGAGAAAAGAAATCAATTACCTTTACAAAAAGTTTCTTCATTAAGACCTCACACTACCAGTGACGGGTGAGCAAGTCCGTCACAGTTTCCAAACAGTATTTCATTGTCGCTGACCGCTATATATGCATCAATTTCTGCATTTTCAGGCGTTCCGTCGATATAAATTTTATCAGGCTTAAAAGCATAATATGTTCTTTTTTGCCCATCTATACCACACAAGCAAACAAGCCTGAACTTTTTCATAAGTAAAAATTCGGTGTCTTTATCAACAATTTTGCTGTAAATTTCTTCACCCAATATATTTTTAGCTTTGATTCTGCCAACCAAAATAATATTTTTGCCGCTGATTGGTTCTTTGGCAAGATTACCGGTATCCAGAAGCAACTTGATTTTTAGTTTTTTACCGTGGTGTTCTATTATCAATATTTCCTCCTGCTTATCACTTCTCTCCCTTCCGATATAAGAAAATATCAGCGAAATCAGCATACTGATTGCCGCAAGCACGGTAAACAGCCAAATCGGAACATGTGTGTATGCATACTCATTAAAATTCCCGTAAATATCGCTGTGGTAACTACCTAAATAAAAATAAACTGCGTACATTGCGCCGCCCACCAATGCAGACACACCGTAAAATACAACAGCCGATTTCAAAAAGTTGTATGCACCGAAACAGATATAACACATTAAAAGCCCCACGGAAATACTGATTATGCAATCAATTATGTCATTTCCGCTTACAAAAATCTTGGCAACGCTGTATATCCCCCCAATCACCGAGGCGCCGACAATACACAAAACTTTTATTTTTCTTCGCAAGATAATGCTTGCCGTATACAGCGCAAAAAAATTCATACAAAAATCTATCAGCAACAATATGTCGCCGTATAAAACTCTAATCATTTTACATTCCTCCCCTTTTCAATTTTAGTATAGGCTTTATCAAAAAGGTGTCGCCTTTTGAGCAAATATTTTGGCATTTGCAGGAAAAGAAAAACCGAACATGAGTTTTCATGTTCGGCTTAAGTCTTATTTGGTTTTATTTTGTAATTTTGCGGCATTCAATATAATAGCGCTTATCCTTTGCCTCACCCATAGAAAATGTTTTTCGCGGCAGAGCGCCGTCTTTTTCAACAGATGAGAAAAGTTCCTCTTTTTTCATTCCGCAAAAAACGAATCCAATTGCATCTTTTTCTGCAGAAAGTTTGTAAATAGACTCTATTCCGTGTATGTAGTCAATTTCAACATCATCGTTCTTGTTTTTATAATCATCTAAAAACTTTTGCAAAGTGCCAACCGTTAAGCTATGCGTGCCACTACCCAAACTGATGTCTTTTTCAACACCGTCATAAATGCATTTTACAGATTGCTCACCGTCGCCGCATTTTTCAGCATGCGCTTCAAGTTCGGTAAGAAGTTTTTGTTTGTCAGATGTTTTAACAAGTCTGTATATCGGCTCAAACTCAAGCGCATTGTCATGAAGATTTACAACCTCACAAAGCGCATATCTTAAAGGATGATTTGACGCCGCTTCAACGCCAAGTTCAGCTTTAATTTCCTCATATCTTGCCTTGGCGCTGGCAAGCGAATGATTTCCGTCACCAACTGCAAACTTTATGGATGCTGAACTACTGTCAAAAAGTTTTTTAAAAGAAATTCCGACACGCTTAGCTTGCTCAGATGACAAAAGATAGCCTTCAATATGTCCACCGCCAAGCATTAACTCAAAATCATAAAGTTTAGCCATCGAAGATACTTGATTTTCAAGTGGCTCAATAACCATTCTTTCAGCATCATCAATCAAAAGCATTATATGAGGAGCCTCAACCGTTGCCGCACGACGAACTGCCACTCTCGGAGGAATTCTTTCAAGCACAGTGCCCTCGGTTGCGCGTACCGCAGACACAGAGCCGATGCTGTAATCATATTCCTCAAGGTCAATTTTACCAACCAAACCAAGGCGAACTTTACCGTCGGATTGTGTTCTGCGCACATATATCAATGCATCACTTTGCTCAATAAGCACATTTTTTTCATAGTCATTCATATAATGCGCAATTTTTGAAAGACGCTCATCACTTTGCTCTGCCAAAAAAGCCTCGGGCAAAATAATATTGAGTGTGCTCGCATTTTCCCCTACAAAATCATACGCATCATGCCAATATTCTGGCTCACTTGTAAACTGGTCGCACGCCACAACAGCCCACTTTTCTGCCATAGAAGAATCATTTATAAACTTTGGCAACAAAACATTTGCCGCGCTGAAAATTTCTGACATAATATCTCACCTCTTGTTGTTTATAATTTTATTTTAAAGCATTTAAATAATTTTTTCAATAGAAGTAATAATATTGTTGTAAATTTGCAAAGAAAGTGTTATAATAAAATCTAATAAATAATAATAAAGGAAAGAAATATGATTTCTAACAATGTAGAAAAAACCACTTTCGGTGAAAAATTCAAAAGCACCTCATCCCATCTTTTATACATATTAAAGCTTGTAAGAGAAACAAGTTTGCCATTGTTTTTGGCAATGATTTTTACAAGCATTCTTGACGGTGTTTTGCCGATTATCAACGCCTACATTGCTAAAAACCTTATAAACGAGTTAATCAGCGTAATTGGAGCAAAATCCTGGGCGGCGCTCACTACAGTAATAGGACTGCTTGTTCTCCAGTTTTTCTATCTCATTCTCTCGCGATTTTCTTCGCAACTAAAAAACACCATTACAACCCTTTCGGGAGAAATGGTAACAAACCATATTAAAATCAAAATTTCAAAGAAGACAAAAGAAATTGACCTTGCAGACTTTGACCGCCCCGATTTTTACGAAAAACTCGAAAATGCCAATCGAGAAGCCTCAAGCCGCCCGATTACCATTTTAAACGCAACACTTACACTTTTTAGTAATGTCATCAGCACAATTAGTTTTGTAATTACTATCGCCGCTTTGCATCCCCTTATTCCTTTTGTGTTGATTCTGCTTGCACTTCCCTCCGCAATTATAAATTTTGCGTACAGAAAAGTAACATTCAAGTACATTAAAGACCACACCACAGATCGACGCAAGATGAATTATTGCACTCATGTGCTCACCGACAAAAACTACAACAAAGAAATTAAACTTCTCGATTTGCATGATACTTTTATCGAGCGTTACAAAAGAATCTTCGCTGATTATTTTGCAGGACTCAAAAAAATACATGTTCGCGAATGCGTACTTCACATGGTGGTTTATACTCTCTCAACCATTTTCAACGGCCTTTTCCTTTTGTTTATTGTATATAAAGTTTGCTTTGATGGAATGCCTGTCGGCGACTACACACTCTATTCAACAGCATTAACTTCCGTCCTCACGGGTGTTTCAACGATTGTTGCAAACTCTTCTAAAATTTATGAGGGCACTTTGTTCATTGATAATATGATAGAATTTATGGCGGTTAAACCCGAAATTGTTGCAAATGTTTCGCCTGCTCTCGTCCCTCAAAGAGGAATACCGCATACACTTGAGTTCCGCAATGTATCCTTTGCTTATCCGGGCACAACAAGACTTATTATCAAAAACCTTAACTTAACTTTGCAAGGCGGAAAATCATACGCACTTGTTGGTTTAAACGGTGCCGGCAAGACGACTCTGATTAAACTCATGACGCGCCTTTATGACCCAACCGAGGGTGAAATTTTGCTTGACGGCAAAAATATCAAAAATTACGATGTAAAAGAACTTTATGCCATCTTCGGTATTGTTTTTCAGGACTTTTCAAAGTATGCCGTAACCGCAAGAGAAAACATAGTTTTCGGTGATGTACACAGCGAAACAAGTGAAGACCGCCTTGTATACGCTGCAAAAGAAAGCGGTATCCATGACTTCTTCTCATCGCTCGAAAAGGGTTATGATACATCTCTCATCCGTTTTTTTGACAACGATGCGATTGACCTTTCAATCGGTCAGTGGCAAAAAGTATCAATTGCCCGTGCTTTTTACAAAGATTCGGAAATTCTTATTCTTGATGAGCCTACGGCATCCCTTGACCCTATTGCCGAGGCGGATATTTTCAAGCAGTTTGACACCCTTCGCGAAGGTAAAACAACTCTCTTTGTATCTCACCGACTTTCAAGTGCAACCGCCGCTGACGAAATTATCGTCATGAAGGACGGAAAGATACTTGAAAGAGGTTCTCACAAAGAACTTATGCAAAACGAAGGTGCATACTTTAAACTTTTTACGCTTCAAGCTGAAAAATATCTCGAATCGCCCAATTTAACGCTTGACAGATGAAAATTACAAGCATATAATGTATTAGTATATCATTAAAATAAAGTAATAATGTCCCAGCAAGGAGAACAAAATGCAAGTTAAAGTTATCAAATTCGGCGGCTCTTCATTGGCGGATGCCGATCAGTTCAAAAAAGTTGCCGATATCATCCACGAGGATCCCGCGCGCCGCTATGTGGTCCCCTCCGCCCCCGGCAAGCGTTTCAAAGAAGATACAAAAGTTACCGACATGCTTTATTCATGCTTTGAAAAAGCAATGAATGGTGAAGATTTCGAAAGCGATTTTGACAAAATCATCGACCGATATGAGGCAATTATTGCAGGCCTTGGTCTTACACTTGATATGACCAAGGAATACGACCGTATCAAGAGCGCATTTGCTCACCGTCCCGGCAGGGACTACGCCGCAAGCCGCGGTGAGTATCTCAACGGAATCATTCTCGCAAATTACCTCGGTTTTGACTTTATCGATGCCGCAAGCGTTATCTTTTTCCAGGATGACGGCAGTTACGACTCGGAGCGCACCAATGTAACTCTTTCTGCAATTCTCCGTAACCACAAGCAGGCTGTTATTCCCGGTTTCTACGGCTCTATGCCCAACGGCACTATTAAAACTTTCTCTCGCGGCGGATCCGACATCACCGGTTCAATCGTTGCTCGTGCAGTTAATGCTGATATTTACGAAAACTGGACCGATGTTTCCGGTTTCCTTATGGCAGACCCCCGCATTGTTGACAATCCCAAAGCAATTGAAACCATTACATATCGCGAACTCCGCGAACTTTCTTACATGGGTGCAACCGTGCTTCACGAAGATGCGATATTCCCAGTTCGTCAGGAAGGTATTCCGATTAACATTCGCAATACAAATGCTCCGGCAGATCCTGGAACATTGATTGTGGAAGCGACATGCAGACAACCAAAGTATGTCATTACAGGTGTGGCAGGAAAACAAGGATTTGCATCCATTACGATTGAAAAGGCAATGATGAACTCTGAAATTGGATTCTGTCGTAAAGTGCTTGGCGTATTTGAAGATAACAATATTTCCATTGAACATATGCCATCAGGAATCGATACAATGACTGTTTTTGTTCATCAATCTGAATTTGAAGAAAACGAACAGAAAGTAATCGCAGGAATTCACCAAGTAGTACAGCCGGATTCCATTGAATTAGAATCAGACTTAGCACTGATTGCAGTAGTAGGGCGTGGAATGAAAGCAAAACGTGGTACTGCCGGAAGAGTATTTTCAGCACTTGCTCATGCACATGTCAATGTTCGTATGATTGACCAAGGTTC
>JAZQWE010000049.1:0-4120 GCA_045632225.1 Eubacteriales bacterium
CCCACAGGAGAAGGCTATTTATAGTTGATTTTCGCTCTTTATGAGCGAAAATCTTCATCTTAAAGCCTTCCCCAGAAGGGGAAGGGGGACCGCTACGCGGTGGATGAGGTGTTTTTAATTGTGCATATAAACTATAATTTACACTTCAAACAACAAAAATCCTCCGCTCGGCGGAGGATTTTTTTATCAGTTTTGCTTTTGTACACTTTTATACTCATCGTAAAACTTGAAGTACGGACATGTACGGTATCCGCATTGCATAAAGCGGGACATTTCATCCTCGTCTAATGCTTGGGTGCAGATGTACATTTCGTATTCCTCGTCATAATCGTAAAACTCGCAGTTTTCGCACAGAGGTGCGCCCGGTTTTGCCATTACGCAATCACCTGCGGGTCGGGATTAAGACCAAAGAGGAAGTGTGCAACAAGGAATACAATGATAACTCCTACGGCATAGAAGAGCAATGCGGGGAAGTTAATTTTGATGAGTTTACCTTCCTTGCCGGAAATGCCAAGGGTTGCGGATGCCGCAACAGCGTTGTTGATGCAAGTGATGTTACCGATTGCACCGCCGACAGTCTGCATTGCAACTGCAAATACGGTGGAAACGCCAACGCCCGCCGCGGTTTCAAACTGAAGGTTGGTAAAGAGGGTGTTGGATACGGTATTGGAACCCGAAACAAACGAGCCGAGAACACCGATAAAGGGAGAGATGATGATGAATGCAAGGTCATTAAGGCCATTAGCAAGCGCTTTTGCCATTTCGGTCATCATGCTAATCTTCTCGCCGGTTGCACCGTCGGGGTCATAACTCATAACCTTAACAAGTGCAAGGCCAAAGATAATTGCGATTGCTGCGCCGGAAATCTGCTTGAAAGTTACGGTCCAAGCCTCTTTAATCTGGCTCTTGTTCATGCCGTGCATGATGTGAGTGATGAGCGCAACAATGATAAAGAATGTACCGGGGAGGTATGCCCATTTAAGTGTGTAGTTAAGGCCTTCAAAGCCGAGAATATTGGAAACGGAAACTTTGAATGCGGGGAGGGGATTGTTGTTGAGAATTTCTTTAAGACCAAGCTGGGGAATTCTTGTAGCAACAAGCAATACTGCAATGAGCACATAGGGGGTCCATGCCTTGATGAGGGACATTTTGGACTCTTCAAGAGGAGCAACTCTTACATTCGCTTTCCAATCGTCGGGCCACTCATCGCGAGTGCCGAATGACCATGTATCCTTGGGGCAAAGGAAGCCTTTCTTTGCGGCGAGAATTGTTACGCAAATGCTGAAGAGAGCCGCAAGGAGGGATGCAAAGTCGTGACCCATGAACATTGCGAGAAGGAGCATGGGGATGGAGAGAGAAAGACCTGCAAAGAGTGCAAAGGGAGCCGCCTTGAGTGCGGGCTTAAAGGATTTTTCCTTGCCGAATACCTTTGTTGTGATAAGAAGCACAATGAGGGGAAGGAAAGTGCCTACAACTGCGTGGGGAACAGCGGTCCAGAATGCGAATGCCGCATTGTAGCCTTCGGGGTCTGCCGCATAGATGGGCAAATCTTTGATAAGGCTGATGGACTGGTTAACGGGGGTACCTACAGCGCCGAAAGAAACGGAAACGCTGTCGCAGATAAGCGCGATAACTGCCGCCGCCATGGGAGGGAAGCCAAGGCTTACCATAAGTGGGCCTGCAAGTGCCGCGGGGGTACCAAAGCCTGCTGCTGCTTCGATAAAGGAGCAGAAGGAGAAGCCAATGATAACTGCCTGAACGCGTTTATCAGGATTGATATTCATAAAACCGCGGTTAATTGCAGCGGTTGCCCCCGATGCTTTAAGAACATTCATAACTAAAATTGCGCCAAAAACGATGATGAGTACATCAAGGGAAGAAAGGGCGCCGAGAAGGGAGTTTGCAACGATTTCAAGCACCTTTACATCCCAAAGGAAGAAAGCGAGAACACAAGACATTGCCCATGAAATCATAAGACACCATTTTGCAGGCCAGTTAAAGGCAAGCATCAAAACAAGTGTCGCCAAAATGGGAAGAAATGCGATAATAGCTAACATTTTTTGTCTCCTTAAAAGATTTTTTCAACAGTAGATATTATAGTTAATAGGAAGATTTTAGTCAATGCTAAATTTTTACGGAAAATATTTGAAAAGTTTGTGGTTTTTATAAGTATTAACCAAAAGCCGTGATTGACACACAGCAGCGCTTATGATATACTGTAAAATCATGTAAAGATTGTATAAAGTTTGGAGCAGAAGATGTTGGAAGTTTTATTTTGCGACAGCGATATTGCCGTGGTTGTCAAACCCGTGGGCGTTATAAGCGAGGATGGGGAGGGGAGTGTACCCTCACTCATCAGAGCGACGCTTGGGGTGGAGAATGTGTATACAATTCACCGCCTTGACAGAGAGGTTGGCGGCGTGATGGTATATGCACTTTCAAAGCGCGCGGCGGCGGCGCTTTCCCGCGCCGTTATGGAAAATGCGCTTGAAAAGATATATCTTGCCGTAGTTCACGGTGCACCGAGTGATGCGAGCGCAACTTTTTGCGATTTGCTTTTCAAGGACTCAAAAAAGAACAAAAGTTATGTCGTAGACCGCGAGCGTAAAGGTGTTCGCCGTGCCGAACTTTCCTATGAAACACTCGATACAAAGGGAGAAAAATCACTTGTAAAAGTAAAACTCCATACCGGCCGTTCCCATCAGATAAGAGTGCAGTTTTCCTCAAGAAAAATGCCACTTTGTGGTGACAGAAAATACGGTTCAAGTGAAAAGTGCGACATTGCGCTCTTTGCTCACAGTTTATCATTCCCATACGGCGGAAAAATTCTCACATTCTCGGCCATGCCCAAGGGGGATCTGTGGGCAGAATTTGAATAATAAAAAAGTATCAGCAACGCTGATACTTTTTTTACTTTTCATAAATTGCTATTACATAGCCGCCGTCGGTTTCGGTATAAAAATCAAGGTCGGTTACATCGGTGTCGCGCGTTGCTTCAAGTCCCGCGCCATGCCACTTGGCATAGGCTTCTTTTTTTGTCCAAATTTCAAAAAATCTGTCCGAATCTTCGCCGACATACTCACATTCCTTCTCGGTGAAAAAACGCTTTGCAATGCGCACACTGTGTGCATTTTTCTTTTGAATATCTGCGCCGATTTCTTTGTCCGATGCCGCAAGAATGATTCTGTCACCGCTGTGACTTACGCTGAATTTTACCGCTAAATCACGGAAATACGGCTTGCCGTATTCATTTTTTAAAATTACGGGGTCCTCTGCTCCGCAAAGGTCGCTTGCGCAGAGTTTTATCATGCGAAGCGAGGCTTCGTGATCGCTTTCGCACAGCAGAATTTCACTATCATACAGTTTTATCATTTTCTTTGCCTATATATAACCTTTTTGCTCTCAGTCCTCGATGTTTATGGGATAAAATTGCTCGCCCGGAGTGATAAACCCGTATTCATGGGCTATATCGCGAACATAATCTTCATCCATTGGTGCGTTTACCAAATCTTCTTTACGAGCATTTTCCTCGGATTGCGAGGTGACCGCACTTGCGATAAGGTCATTTTCCTCACGCATTTCGTTACCTTTCATCCAAAGAGCGCCGATGATAATGATAGCAAGTGCCCAAAATACAATCAATGCAATGCGCACGGATGCGGGAATATTATTTGATTTTTTCACCTTGCGCACCTCCGTTTGTAACGCGGCAACCGCTTTTCATCATGCGATTTTTTCTACGGTTTTTCGCTTTTTTCTTGCGTTTTGCTATGTAATCATTATACCGCACCGCACCGCGCTTTACAATAGGTAAAGTTAAAAAATGCACGGTAGTTTTCTTCACAGCACAGAAAACATATACAAAAGGCGCCGCAAAAAGCGAGATAATATATTTCACCGCTCGCTTAAAAAGAAAAACAAGGCGAGTTGAAACGGTGATAAAAAGTTTGCCCAAAGTATTGTAATAAATCAAAAATCCCAAAAACGCGCCGCAAAGGGCGTATGCGCGCATACGCCCATCGCCCGTGAGAAAAAAGAAGATGCACATTGAAATGCTTAAAACCGCGAAAAATAAAAAATCTCCCGCGCAGACAAAAATGTAGCCTAAAATCCGTTTTTT
>JAZQWE010000050.1:0-1986 GCA_045632225.1 Eubacteriales bacterium
CTGAACGCAGTGAAGGATCTGCGCACTAAAAGTGCGTCTCTTTTAAGAAAAACCTTGATTTCATCAAGGTTTTCAGATTCTTCGCTACGCTCAGAATGGCAATAAAGGTAAACACTAACCTATCATCTCTTTCAATGCGGCGATTGCTTCTTTAAGGCCGCCAACCTCATCGATAAGGCCGCATTTTACCGCCTCTGCACCGTCGATAATCGTACCAACATCGTTTGCAAGTTCGCTTGTGTTGTTCATCATGTTGCGAAAATTTTGCTCCTCCACATTCGAATGCGAGCAAATGAAATTAACAATCCTATCCTGCATCTTGTCAAAATAGTAAAAACTCTGCGGCACTCCGATTACAGTACCCGTTGTGCGGACGGGATGAAGTGTCATTGTCGCACTCGGCACAATAAAACTGCGCTTGCCGCATACCGCAAGCGGCACTCCGATTGAATGTCCGCCGCCAAGCACAAGGGTGACCGTCGGTTTTTTCATAGATGCAATAAGTTCTGCAAGCGCAAGCCCCGCCTCAACATCGCCGCCCATGGTATTTAAAATCAGCAAAAGTCCTTTAATATCGCTGTTTTCTTCTACCGCGCAAATAAGAGGAATCAGGTGCTCATACTTTGTCGCCTTTTGCGTTTGGTCAAGCACAAAGTGCCCCTCAATTTGCCCGATTATTGATATGCAATGTATGCCGCCTGCGGTTACACCGCCGTCCTTTTCTTCCTCTTTTTCTCCGCGATTTATGTTTTCTTCTGCCATTTTTACCTCTTCCTTGTCATTTTTAATAAAACATATAAAAAGTTTACACAAAATTATTTATTTTTATACATTTACAAATGGGAAAGTTTGTGATACAATTAACATGTCTAATTATGTAAAAAACTTTATATAAATAAAGGAGAAGCAAAAATGGCAGAGAAATTTTTGGTAGAAACTTCCGCAAGACATGTACACCTCAGTGCGGCTGATATTGAAACCCTCTTTGGTAAGGGATACACCCTCACCCACAAGAAGGACCTCAGCCAGCCCGGTCAGTATGCATGCGAAGAAAGAGTTACTCTCGTTGGCCCCAAAAAGCCCATCGCTAATGTAATCATCCTTGGCCCCGCAAGACCCGCTACTCAGGTTGAACTTTCTTTCACCGACGCTCGTACCCTCGGCGTAACCGCTCCCGTTAGAGAAAGCGGCGATGTTACAGGTAGTGCAGGCTGCAAGCTCGTTGGCCCCGCAGGTGAAGTTGAAATCAACGAAGGCGTTATCGTTGCAAAGCGCCATATCCACATGACTCCCGCAGATGCAGAAAAGCTCGGCGTCTCCGATAAGGAAATCGTTAGCGTTAAGCTCGACGGCGAAGGCAGAAGCACCGTCTTCGGCGATGTTGTAGTTCGCGTTAACCCCTCTTTTGCACTTGCAATGCACATCGACACCGATGAAGCAAATGCCGCTTGCGCATTTGGTCAGTTCTACGGCGAAATCGTAAAATAAATTTAATTTATATATTTAAATACATAAGGAGAAAAACAAATGAGCAAAGAATTTTCTTGTGAATACGCCATGAGCCAAGAAGTTGCGCACATGGGCTGTGTTACCAAGGGTTGCGACCACGGTCCCGCTCCCATTCCGGAAGAAGGCCAGTGGATCCAGTCCAAGCAGATCACCGATATTTCCGGCTATACCCACGGTATTGGCTGGTGTGCACCCCAGCAGGGCGGCTGTAAGCTCTCCCTCAATGTTAAGAACGGTATCATTGAAGAAGCACTCGTTGAAACCATCGGTTGCTCCGGTATGACCCACTCCGCAGCTATGGCTGCTGAAATCCTCCCCGGCAAGACCCTTCTTGAAGCACTGAACACCGACCTCGTTTGCGACGCGATCAACACCGCTATGCGCGAGCTCTTCCTTCAGATCGTTTACGGTCGTACCCAGTCCGCATTCTCCGAGGGCGGCCTCGTTATCGGCGCAGGCATGGAAGACCTCGGTAAG
>JAZQWE010000051.1:0-2612 GCA_045632225.1 Eubacteriales bacterium
AAAAAAGTGTATCACACTTTGTTTGATGACGCTCTCAAGCGCTATAACGATAAGCAAACCCGAGCCGACCGACGTATCGGCAACTACTATGAAAAGATACGAAATTCGAAACAGGAAAAGCCGTTCCACGAAATTATATTGCAGATTGGCGATATGGTAACGATGAGTTCCGAAAGTGAAAACGGGTTACTCGCCCAAAGAATTTTGGACGAGTATTACCAAGGTTTCCAAGAACGAAATCCGTACTTAAAAGTGTTCTCGGCGCATCTGCACATGGACGAAGCAACCCCGCATTTGCACATCGATTTTGTTCCCTTTACAACGGGTAGCAAACGTGGGCTTGATACAAGGGTCAGTCTGAAACAAGCTCTTGCCAACCAAGGTTTTAAAGGTGGCACTCGTGGCGATACTGAGTGGAACCAATGGGTTAGTTCGGAAAAGGAAGCCCTTGCGGTAGTGATGGAACGGCACGGTGTTGAGTGGGAACGTAAAGGAACCCACGAAAAACACCTCTCAGTTTTGGACTACAAAAAGCAAGAACGAGAAAAGGAACTCACCGAGCTTGAAGGAAAACTTGCCGAAAGGAAGGATGAATTCAAGGCCTATAAAGATCGTATTGAGAATTTTGACAATGGCGAACGTGCATTACAAAAACTTGATGAAAGTATGCTTAATGAGCCTGAATATCAGTTGGCAGAACCAACCACAATGATGTCCGCTAAAAGCTACAAGGCAAAGTTCGTTGACCCTTTTATCAAAAAACTCAAATCCTTGATCGTAACCATATTGGCTCGATATTATGAGGCAAGGGATAATTGGCACCGCATTTCTGTTTTGAATAATAACCTTGCCCGTGAGAATGAGGTGTTACGTTACGAGAAATACCAACTCAAAACCGAAAATACCGAACTCAAAAAACAAAACCGCCAATATTCCTTTTTGAGAAAGGTATTCGGTGAAAAAGGTCTTGCAGATTTAATCCAAAAGGCTGAAGAAATTAAACAGGCAAAATTGCGTGAAAAGCGTAAAAATTATGAAAGGTAGGAAAACACTATGGAACAATTAGCGAGATTTATTACGGACGAAAGAACGGGGCTTAAATACGAATTGTGTGGTGATTATTATATCATCGCCGGTGAGGATGAACCCGAACGCGAGCCGATAGGCGTGTGGGGGCAACGGCATTTAAACCATATCCAAAAGCACAGTAAAGCGTTTTATAACAAAATGCTTACCGAACGTACCCTTTACGATTATTTCCTTCAACTCGACCATGATGCCGAAGATACATTCAAGCGCTTAATTAAACAAATGGCAGAGCGTGAGGATGTGACGGAAAAACTCAAAGCAGACAATCAAATGGAGTGGGTTGCTCGGATGAACAACATCCGCAGCAGAGCCACAGAAATCGTAAATCACGATATAATTTATAACTAACCAAAGCAAGGCGGCAGGGAGATTAACATCTCTCTGCCGTTATTTTTGTTTAAATAACTTATAGAAATAAAAGACCGCTGAGGAATCTTGCGAAACCTCAGCGGTTTTTACGTTTATCGGACTACCGAAGAATGACTATAGATATAGAACTCCTCTTGGCTCGGCATCCACTTCTTTTCCTTTGGTAGAAAAGTAGTGTCGAATGCTTCGACTGCAACAGTGTCCTCACAGCAATCGGCGGCGGTACTTGGAATATACATCCACTTTTTGCCGTCAAGTGTGTTTGGCACAAGCTCACAAACAAGAAGTGCCGTTGGGAAGTTGCCGTCCACTACAAAACTTACATTCTTCTTTTTACAGCTCACGAAACCACGGCTGACATAGTTCCCCGGATTGCCGAAGTTGATGTTCACATCGTAACCCATCTTACGTGCAACCTCAAAGGAATGCTCGATCAGCATTTTGCCGAACTTCTGTCTTTGGTATTCGGGTGCAACGCAAAGCGGCCCAAAGGAGAGGATCTCCTTGCGTTTACCATTCTCATCTTCAAGCCAAGCCTTCGTGTACATAATATTTCCAACGATCTTGCCGTCAAGCTCAAGCACAAATGCAAGCTCAGGGATGAAGTCAGGGTGCTTTCGCATCTGATGCACATAATAATGCTCATCTGCCCCCGGCTTATAGACGTTCCAAAATGCCTCACGGGTAAGTTCTTCTACTGCTCTGTAGTCTTTTTCTGTTTCTAAACGTATCGTCAAATTGTTCATTGTTAAATCCTTTCATAAATTGTTGACGCTCAAGATACGAGAGAATTGCCGAGAATGTATTTGCAAACCTCTCGTTTACAATACAATCTCCAAAAGGTTGGTGTTTTTCAAACAGCACACTCCGATAAAAATATTCAAGCCGTAGCTTGTAAAAGTATTATATCACAGAAGTACAGATATCTCAAGCATACTATTGACGAAATGCGCAACTTGTTGTATAATCGAATGTACAACAAGTTGTATATTGGAGGTTCTATAATGAAAAATAATCTTTTTGGAGAAAAAGTCAGCTATGAGAATTTTGCTCCCCCTTTTGTTCTGATTGCCTTAATGAGCCGCTTTGTTAATCGCTACCAGTCGGCGGCAAATGCATTTTTCAAGGAATTAAGTTGGCAACAGATGTTTTTC
>JAZQWE010000052.1:0-5521 GCA_045632225.1 Eubacteriales bacterium
ATAAAATTACATATCGGAATGCGCAAAATGAAGAGCATTGCGGCGGTATTCCTTTCGTTTTTAGTGTGGCAAGTCCTTAGAATGTTTTTGCCAATGCTTGAAACCCACCCTATTTTTGCCTATGTATATTCAATTGTAGAAATGCGTGAGAGCGCACAAAAGACAAAGGATTTTGGCAGGCTGAGAATTATTGCAACGGTAATAGGACTTGTCATCGGACTTGCTTTTGTAGTTTGCTCGGCATTTTTCACATCAAAAGTAAGCTCTGAGTGTTTGCGTGCATTTGTTGAACTGATTTTTATTTTAATTGCCGCACTTTGTTCGCTTATAGTTGCTGAAATTGCGGGATGCAAAGAATTTTGCGGTGCCGCGGCAATCATAAGCGTAATTTGCATGGTTTCGCGCACACAGGATGATATATATTTGTATGCTGTAATGCGCGTGGTACAAACTGTAATCGGCGTTTTGGCGGCAATGCTTGTAAATTTGAAAAGTTATAAAAAAGAAAAGAGTGTAAAATAATTCACTCGGAGGAACATAAATGAAGAAGAAATATGTCAATCCCGCATTCCCTCATTTTTTGCATGGCGGTGACTACAATCCCGACCAATGGCAAAACTATCCGGAAGTTTTGAGCGAGGATATGCGCCTTATGAAACTCGCAAACTGTAACGCGATGAGTGTTGGTATTTTTGCATGGACGGCCTTGAACCTGAGGAGGGCAAATACGATTTTTCGTTCCTTGATAAGGCGATGGACGATATATATGCAAACGGCGGCAGAGTAGTGCTTGCTACTCCGAGCGGCGCACGCCCTGCATGGATGTCACAAAAATATCCCGAGGTTAACAGAGTTAGTGAAACAAGACAGCGCCATTGGTTTGGCAGCCGCCACAATCATTGTTTCACATCTCCTATTTACCGCGAAAAAGTAACACAGATAAATACGCTTTTGGCAAAGCGGTATGCAAATCACCCCGCACTTGTTGCATGGCATGTTTCAAACGAGTATAGCGGTGAGTGCCATTGCGAACTTTGCCGCAAGGCTTTTAGAGAGTGGCTTAAAGCCAAGTATAAAACTCTTGACGAACTTAACGATCAATGGTGGTCGGCTTTCTGGTCGCATACATATACAGATTGGGATCAGATTGACCCTCTTTCCATCCTTGGCGAGCGCTCACTCCACGGTCTTTACATTGACTGGCGCCGCTTTGTCACTGACCAGACTATTGATTTCTATAAAAACGAGATTGCTCCGCTTCGCGAGTTTACACCAAATGTCCCGATAACCACAAACTTTATGGGTTTCAGCACCGTTTTGGATTACCGCAAATTCGGGCAGGAAGTTGATGTCATTTCCCATGACTCATACCCCACATGGCGCGGAACGGATGCGGATATTAAACTTGCAAGCGAAATTGCAATCCGCTATGACTTGAACCGCTCGTTCAAGCATCAGCCGTTTATGCAGATGGAATGCACGCCGAGCAATGTTAACCACCATGAGTTTAATAAACTCAAGCGTCCCGGTGCGCACATGCTTTCATCCATGCAGCTTGTTGCGCACGGCGCGGACACCGTTCAGTATTTCCAATGGCGAAAGAGCCGTGGCTCGTGTGAAAAGTTCCACGGCGCGGTTGTTGACCATGTTGGGCACGAAAATACCCGTGTTTTTCGCGATGTCAGCGAGGTTGGTGCACGCCTTAAAAAACTTGAGGATGTGCTCGGTACATTTACAAAGAGCCGTGTTGCCATTGTTTATGATTGGTCAAACCGATGGGCACTTGATAAGGCGCAAGGTTTTCAAAAAAGTGACAAAAAGATAATGCATACCTTGTATCAGCATTATATGCCGCTTTGGAAACGCGGCATCAATGTCGAGGTCATCGGCGAAATTGACGATTTTTCACCGTATGACTTGATTATCGCACCGCAGATGTATATTGCAAGCGATAATATGGTTGACAAACTTGAAAAGTTTGTTAAAGACGGCGGTACATTGCTTTGCACCTACATGAGTGCAATGGTAAATGAAAATGACCGTTGCCACCTTGGCGGTTTCCCCGCAGGCAAACTCAAAGATGTTTTCGGCATTTGGAACGAGGAAATTGATACGCTCTATCCCGAGGAAAGCAATACCGTTTCGTTTGGCAAAGAAAAGTATAAGGCGATTGACTATTGTGAACTCATTCATGCAAACACCGCAGAGGTACTTGCAACTTATGACGAAGATTTTTACGCGGGTATGCCCGCACTCACCGCAAATACTTACGGAAAGGGCAGAGCATATTACCTTGCCTTCCGCGATAAGGGCGACTTCACCGATATGATAACCGAGCGACTTCTCGGCGAGTGCGGCATTGTGTCCGATTTCGACGGCGAACTCCCATACGGCATGACAGCGCACTCAAGAACAGACGGTGAAAACATTTATGTTTTTCTCCAGAATTTTTCAACCAAACCGCTTGCAACATCAACAGCCCACACATGGATAACCGTTGACGAAAAGCAACCCATAAGCGGCGAAATCACACTCAAATCATACGAAACGCTTGTGCTTTCAAGAAAAGTTAAATAAAAAAATGCTATCTCCGATTGGAGATAGCATTTTTTATTGTATGAAATGTGTTATATTTTTTAATCTTTGTGAGCGGTAAGATGGTTTCTATCATATACTTCCACAACTTTCTTT
Source organism: Eubacteriales bacterium (assembly GCA_045632225.1). GTDB lineage: Bacteria > Bacillota > Clostridia > Oscillospirales > CAG-272 > UMGS902. Next base: position 2,692 of record JAZQWE010000052.1, read on the forward strand.
GCGTATGTGCGAGGTGTCATACCGGTATGATGTTTGAAGGCATAACTGAAATATGATTGGGAAGAGAACCCGCACTCGTATGCTATTTGCGTGAGGGTCATTTCGGTTGTTATGAGGAGATTTGTTGCCTGCTCGATTCGAAGATCTTCAATATATTTGTGCAACGGCTTTCCGACGGAAGATTTGAACAACTTGTGAAAATATGATGGAGCAAATTTCACTTCGTTTGCAACTTTTTCAAGAGAAAGTTCGGATGAGAGATTGCTTTTTATATAGGAAATAGCTTTTTCGATAGCTTTATTATTGCTTTTTATTCTGCTGATTTGCATGGGCGCGCGGACAGCATACACAAGCTCAAGAATCAGGCTTTGTTGCAAAAGTTCATTTTCTTCCCGTTCGGTAACATGACATTCGCATATTCTTTCAAAAATTTTGCGTACGCGCTCGGTATTTGCGTTTTCTATGAAATTGGGCAAGTCCATAAGTATGTCATAAAGCAAGCCTTCACGGACGACCATGTGAATATAAAAGCATTTGAAAGGGAGGGTAGTGTGACGAACCTGCCCGGGTTTTGCGCAAATAATTAAATCTTTAGTAATGGGGTGGGTTTTACCGTCTATGTATGAGGTTCCGCCACTTTCCATAGGTAGTTCAATTTCAAACTGTGTTACTTTTCGGTCTTTTGATACTGTTCGGTTTTTTATCGCCACTTGCGCATTGTATCTTCCGACCCAAACTCTTTGCGGTAATATGATTTTGCTCATAGTTCCTCTAAAAAGATAAGATTTCTAATAAAAATAATAAACATTCCGTATTTATTGAGTTAAATATATTATACAATAAATTTGGTAGAATGTCAACTTTGAAAAATTCCATAAAACATAATGTTACAGGAGGTCATATTTTTATGAAAAAGTATTTGAGCATTGTTTTGCTTGCGATTTGCCTTGCCATTTCGGTTTCGGCAAAAGAAACAGTCATTTATCAAAATGATTTTTCAAGTGCCGATTTGTCCGCATTTACCGTTATCGGCAGTGCAGAGGTAAAGGACGGTTTGCTTAAGTCAACCGCTACCGGTACTAACGGCAAGACGGCATTTGTTTTATACAATCTGCCCGCACAGTACAAAGGCAAAGACTTTATTGTTGAAGCCGACTATGTAGGCGTTAAGACTACCGGTGGCTCTATCGGCGGTCTTGCAGTTGGCGCTGCAGGTGCATCTGCGGCGACTTCTTCCGAGAAATTCCTCGGTTATGCAATCGCAACTACCAAGGCGGCAAAGACCGAGTTTAACGCTTTCTTGCCCGACGCTTCCACAGTTCGTTTTTGTCCCGGTACAAACGAGATGCCCACGGACGCAGTTCGTTTTTATGCACGTGCAGAAAAGGGTGTTCTCACCGTTCGTGCGCTCTCCCTTGACGGCAAGACCATTTATCAGGAATTCCGTTACGAACTTGGAGATGCTGAGCAGGATGTATATAAAGCATTTGATTCTGTAGCGGCGATGTATCAGAACTACGGTGCGGCAGGCGGCTTTGATAACTTCAAGGTAACTATTCTTGAAGATGACGTACTTCCCGCTATGAATAATACTGCAACTCTTGGCGGCGTTAACTTTGCAATGAACGGACTTACAGTGCAGGATGAGGCTGCTTTTGGAAACGGTGCAATGCTTTCTACCGAAGCACAGAGTGGCGACTACCGCATTGCTTGCTCGGTTGCGGCAAAGGGCAAAACCCGTATTTATTTCGGTATGATCGATGAAAAGAACGGCTATGCTTTTGAACTCAATCCAAGTGAAAATGCAGTTTTTCTATACAAGATTGTAAACGGTGTTTATACCGAACTCGGCAAAAAGGCAAATATCATTCGTGAAGGACTTTGCGATATGATAGTGGATGTTCATGACGGTATCGTTTCTGTTTACTACGACAACTTCTACGAGGGTGATAGTGCTTTCCCAAAGTTTGAGTTTTATCTTGACGGTACAAACGGAAAATTTGGCTATTGGCTTGAAGGGGGCAAGGTTCAGGGTATTGCTGTTGGTGTCAGCACCGTAACTCTTCCCGACGAAACCTATCTTAACCCCGTTTGCCACGGTGCAGACCCCGATGTTCTTTACCACAACGGCACTTATTATCTCTACATAGCAGAGAATGACGGTACAAACATTTTCCGTCTTTACACCTCTCCCGACCTTGCACACTTTACAAAGCGTAACATTGTATTTACTTGGGACCCCGCAGTATACGATAATGTTCGTGGAGGTTCTTGTTGGAGCCCTAACATTTACTACAATGAAAGCGACGGACTTTTCTATATCTTCTTTGCGGCAGAGCCTCTTGAAGGCGACACCCGTCTTATTTACTATGTAACTTCTGACTCCCCCTACGGCCCCTTTAAGCATGACGGTCCTCTTAAGCCCATTCACGAAAGCCCCAAGGAAATTGACGGACATCCCTTTGTGGGCTATGACGGAAAGACTTATATGTCATACTCCCGTTATGACCTTGGCGGTACAATCTGGTTTGACGAGGTTGTAATTAAGGACGGTGAGGTTACCGCAGTTCCCGGTACCGAAACCAGAGTAATCATTTCCGACAGAGAATGGGATAACGACGGTGTTACCCGTATTTGCGAAGGCGGTTTCGTATGGAAACATGACGGTTATTACTACCTCATTTACGCAACTGTTAAATGGGAGCGTCACTACGGTGAAGCGGTAGCCGTTTCCAAGAATCCTCTTGGCCCTTACGAAAAGTATGACTACAATCCCATTCTTACATATAACTTTGCACTTGACGGCCCCGGCGACGCACTTATAATTCCT